>JBGCEU010000176.1:0-9692 GCA_045106535.1 Akkermansiaceae bacterium
GGCAGAGGTTCTTCACCTCAGTCAGGCTCACCACCTTGACCACCACGCGCAGCGGTTTTTTTCCAGTGCCGACCATCGCCTGATAGACCCCGTTTTTCTCTTTAAGCTGGTTTACCTTACCAAGCTTCACCAATGCCCGAGCCTCGCGGAAAACACGTCCCCCCGCTGCCTCGCCTATCCATTTTTCAGTGATCTCCATCAGCCCGTAAGGTCAGAATCTGCAGCTATGCTGACGCATTGTGCATACAGTGCAATGACACGTTTGCATTCTCTGCGTTTTTAGCTTTGGGGAAGAGCCCGAATCGTGCATGTTACACGTCCGAACCGCGAGAGCGACCAGCCCTGTTTCTCGTTATTGAATAGTCCGCCAATGAAAGTCGTTGCCATCGCAAACCAAAAAGGAGGTGTGGGGAAAACCACCACCGCCATCAACTTGTCGGCCGGCCTTGCCGCTCGGGGACAACGCGTCTTACTGCTCGACCTCGATCCTCAGGCGAACGCTACCAGTGGCATCGGCCATGAGCCGGATGGTGCTGAAAGCATGTATTACCCGTTGATAGGCGAATCCACGATGGAGGAAAAAATCATCCCATCGCGTCTGGCGAACCTCTCATTGATCCCATCCGGCATGGATCTGGCAGGCGTTGAGATTGAGCTCGCCCGTATGGATGATCACCTGATGCGCCTGCGCAACCTTCTGGCAAAAGCCAAGGAGCACAACGGCTACGATTTCTGTATCCTCGATACTCCACCTTCGCTAGGAGTGCTGATGACCTCCGCACTCGCCGCCGCGGATGAAATCCTCATTCCCCTGCAATGTGAGTGGTTTGGACTCGAAGGACTGGCAAAAATCGTTCAGGTCATTGAGCAGATCCGCGACACTGGAGCCAATCCGGAC
The DNA here is from genome assembly GCA_045106535.1 of Akkermansiaceae bacterium. Taxonomy (GTDB): domain Bacteria; phylum Verrucomicrobiota; class Verrucomicrobiia; order Verrucomicrobiales; family Akkermansiaceae; genus Oceaniferula. The sequence goes on from JBGCEU010000176.1 coordinate 899, forward strand.
GTCGTTCTGGAGGGTATCCTGATGACGATGTATGATGGCCGCACCAATCTCTCACGCCAGGTTGTCGAAGAAGTGGCTAACTATTTCCCCGCTCAGCTATACAAGACAGTCGTACCTCGCTCTATTCGTATCGGAGAGGCTCCGAGCTATGGTAAAACTATCTTCGAACACGACCCAAGTGGCTCTGGAAGCCAAGCTTATGGCAAGGTAGCAGACGAGTTCTTGGCTCGCCACGCCGTGTGCGGCCCGCCCATTGCGGCTCAGGCGTAGTTTTTTTCTGAAAAAACCAGATGCACAATTGCCATTTGTTGTATAGAATGTGTCTAGATTTTACCAAGACATGTCTTTACACGGAATAAAAGTGGTCGTCAATCAGACCGGACTCAGTGCCCACGTGCTACGCGTGTGGGAAAAACGCTACGAGGCAGTTACACCCCAGCGCACGGATACCAACCGGCGCATGTATACGGATGAGGACATTTCAAGGCTGCAGTTATTGGTTCGATTGACCAAAGCTGGCTATTCAATTGGGCAAATTGCGAATATTAAACTATCTGAGCTAGAGGATATGGAATCTTCCGCAGGTAAGGTGACCCATCTGACTCCATCGACTGATCAAGAAGCCTCGGACTATACTGCGCTCTGTATTGATGCCATCAGGGGGATGAATCAGGAAAAAATTGAGACCATTTTCGATCAGGCGATCCTCGATTTAGGCTACTCTGGGCTTATTGAACAGGTCGTCATTCCGCTCATTCAGCAGATCGGTATAGATTGGCATGACGGTCTACTGACAACGGCTGACGAGCACGCAGCTACCATTTTCATCAAAGATTACCTCACTCAGAGGACAAAGTCATATGCGCCTGAGCCAAATGCCGCCACCGTGCTCATCACCACACCTGCTGGCCAGATGCATGAGCTTGGTGCATTCCTGGCCTCTTGCTTGGCTCGGAAAGTTGGATGGAAAGTCGTCTATCTCGGAGCGTCTCTCCCCGCGGATGCCATCGCAGGTGCCGCCAAACGCTCCGATGCCTCGGCAGTTTTACTGAGTATCGTCTATCCGTTGGATGACGAACGCATACCTGACGAACTTCTCAGACTGAGAAAGCAGCTCCACGACGACGTGCCAATCATCGTCGGTGGTGATGGGATATTTACCTACGAAAAAGCTCTGAAAGACATCAATGCGATCATCATCGAAGCCATCCCCGATCTTGCCCCCAAGCTGAACGAAATCCGTAAGGACTGCGCCATCAGGAAAAACGGTTAGGCTAAAGAATCGAGTAGTTTCTGGTGAATCCCGCCAAACCCGCCGTTGCTGAGAACAGCCACCGTGTCACCGTCCCGGCTCTCTTTTGCGACTAGCTGGACTATGTCGTCGACCGTTTCACAGTACCAACATTCTGTGCCGGATGCTTTGACATCTGACACGAGTTTTTGAGGGTCGAGTCGCTCATTCTCCGCCACTTTTTCCGGATCGGGAACAGCAGGCACCACGGCTAGATCTGCTTTACTCAAAGCAGCAGCGAGTTCGTCCTGAAAAATATTTCTGCGTGTCGTGTTAGAGCGTGGTTCGAATATGACCCAAAGCCTCGAATCCGGATACTGCTGCCGCAGACTATCGGCAGCTAGCCCAATCGCCGTAGGGTGATGGGCAAAATCATCAATCACACGCACGCCACTTGCGATTCCACGCACTTCTTGCCGACGCGCAATCCCCTCGAAGCTGAGTAAGCCTTTCCTAATCTGATCTACCGAGAAACCAGAGAAACGGGCGGCACAAACCGCCATCGCTGCGTTCCGTACATTAAACTCACCCGCCATGGGGAGGGTGTATGTTTCGCCGTCGAGCGTGAAGGCTGTCAACTCACTGCCGTAGTCAATATCCGTAATACGGAGATCACAATCCTCGCTCAGTCCAACTGTCTTTACTGGTGCAGGAGCGTCTTTTGAAACATCTAGACTGTTAGGGCAATCACCGTTGACGTATGCCACACCATTTCGGGGAACAATATTGAGCAGCCTCTTGAACGTCAGTTTGATCTCATCCAATGAGTCGTAGATGTCCGCATGGTCAAACTCGATGTTATTGACCACCACACATTCCGGCAAGTAGTGAAGGAACTTCGAGCGCTTATCGAAGAATGCGGTGTCATACTCGTCGCCTTCCAGTACAACAAAATCAGAGTCGGTAAACGCCGCACCTTTCCCAAGGTTACGAGGAATCCCTCCGATCATATGGCTCGGGTCGACACCAGCTGACTTCAGCAGCCAAGCGAGAAGCGAGCTGGTTGTTGTTTTCCCATGTGTGCCGCTGACAACAAGGTTACGTTTACCACGCAAAAAGTGTTCCTTCAGCACCTCGGGAAGAGAGACGTATAGGAGCTTCCGATCCAGTGCCGCCTCCGCTTCTTCGTTACCACGGCTGATCGCGTTACCGATGACGATTACCTCGGCCGTCTCAGGGATATTCTCTGCTTTGTAACCGGGAAAAATCTGAATACCCTGACTCTCTAGAAAAGTTGACATCGGTGGATAAACATTTTCGTCTGAGCCAGTTACGGTGAAGCCTTTTGCATGCATCGCCGCAGCAACTGAACCCATAGCTGTTCCACAAATGCCAATAAAATGAAAATTTTTCATGAAACTTGAAGCTGATTAAAATCCTGGAGCCGAGACCGTGCCGCCTTGGATCTCATCCGTCCGGCGCCGCAGCACGGCATCAGCGACTTCACCAACCATCTCTTCTAACAAAAGACGAAGATGACTTCCCTCTCGGTAGTCAGCAGGCGCAATGTGCTTCACACGGTCTGCCTTGGCACAGAGCTGGTAACACTTTCTGAAACTTCTGCGTGTGGGGTCTTCAGGATTATATACCGCTATGGCATTACCTCCGTTTTTACGCATCACAGTAAAACACGGCACGTCGGTCGGGCCATCTCCTACGTAGATCATATTCTCAAAAGGAATCGGTCTCAGATCCGGGGCCAGATGATCATTCACATCATCCGTATAATCTAACAAGCCTTTGTTGATTCGGAAAAGAAACTGGGTCTTTGTGGTGTGAGAAATGGTTCGCTTGGAATAGCGAATATGCCCCTGTGCATCTTCACCAAACTCACATCCATAAATCGCCTTGAAATTGTGTTTGATGCTACAACCATCGAGCAGTGCCTTCAATCCAGACGAAACAATGTAGTATTCGATCGTGATATCCTGCACAGCGTGCTCTTCACTGAGACATTTTTTACGAAGTTCATTAAACATGTCAGGCACCCCTGGGAAATAGCTTAGGTTTGCCCCCAACTCCGTAAGACGGGCATTGGAAACCTGATCCATCTCCAAGTAATCAAGCAGACACTGCATATAAGCTAGCTCGCCGTCCCAACCCTGCTCCTGCACCAATGCATTGCACTTACTCCAGAATGATTCCGGACTGATCCCAAACTCGGGAAAAATCACATCATCCTGCATGTAACTTGGGCTCAGCGTCTGATCATAATCAAACACGAGCGCGATGGTATTTTGTGCAATCGCCATGTCGTTATTGTAGGTAGTCATATAGCTAACGTCAACATCCGCAAAACGCACAACTGCCTCGGTAAAAACCAATGACTTTTTATCTGTGATCTGTATCCTTGGCATATGTTGAAACACATGAGTATGATCACTGCTATCGTCGCATTATTGAGCGCTTGCGGCACGGCCGAACCACTAGCTACTCAGAAAAGCAACGTGCCGGTTGTCTTCAGCAAGAAATACAAAATATCTCTGATGGGGCTGGAAAAACTGCACCCATTCGACATTGCCAAATACGATAAAATCTACTCCAAGCTCCAAAGCGAAGGCTGGGTCAGTGAGAAAAACTCGCATAAACCCGACCCACTAGCCCATGAACAACTCAAATTGATTCACACCGAGGAGTATATTAATTCGTGGAAAAAATCACGTAACCTCGCGCGTTATCTAGAAGCTCCTCAGATGGCAGCTATCCCTGGAATTCTACTGCAAAGCTCTGTGGTTAAAAGATTTCAGCTTGCAAGTGGTGGCACATTACTCGCAGCTCGATTGGCGTTAAAATCAGGTGTCGCAGTCAACCTTGGCGGCGGCTATCACCATGCCAAACCTAACACTGGTGAGGGATTTTGCCTGATTGCCGATGTCCCCATCGCGATCCGACAGCTTCAGAAAGAAAAGAAGATTCGCCGCGCTCTGATCATTGATACCGATGCACATCAGGGTAATGGCACCATCGTCTGTCTACCCAATGACCCCACGACATTTACATTTTCTATCCATGAAACTGGCATCTACCCCATGCCGAAAGAAAAAGGTGACTGGGATATCGAACTGAAAGCCGGAGTCACTGATGCTTCGTTCTTGAGCACGATGAAAAAAGCACTACCAGTCATGTTTAGCCGCGCACGCCCAGATATTGTATTCCACGTCGCAGGCTGTGACACCCTGAAAGGTGACCCCCTTGCAAACCTACAAATGACTCATGATGGCATCGCCAAGCGTGACGCAATGATTGCCGCTTACTGCAAACAAAAGAAGATCCCCTATGTCATGACCATGGCAGGAGGATACAGCAAAAACGCATGGAAAGCTCAGTATGGAGGAATCCTCGAAGTGATAAAAGTATACGGGAAAAAGTAATCTACTTTTATCCGGCAATAAAAAAACCCGCGCTGCGGGACTCGCAGGCGGGTTTTGGATGAATAGGTGAACGGACAATTAGGCCGTTAGGTCTTTCACTTCACCTGTGGCATTTTTGCCAATAGAGGCGATACCGTTTTTCAGACCGGATGCAGACTTATACATCTGGCTTTGGCCGATGATTTGTCCGTTACTCGCCTTGAGGACGAAGTACTGCTTGCCGTTGGTAGAGTCCTTGATCTCGAATTTCGACTCGTCTGAGCCGTTCTTTTTCACAGACTCAACGCCATTCGCACAGCCCGCCTTGTCCTTGTATGCCTGGCCAGTGAGGATAATCTCCCCGTTGCCTGCCTTGAGGCGGAAATGATATTTGTTGGTTTTCTCGCTTTGATAGATTTCAAACATATTATTTTTTGTGGTTGTTGGTTAGTTTAATTTCAGAGGTGACACTTCAGCCTACCCACGGCATGAGATGCTGCAAGTTCACAATTGTGTCACATTTTCCTGATCTTTAGCGTGCATCAAGCACTTTGTTCCAAGTGTCTAAGTTCGCCTTTTGGGCTGCGAATAGAGCATCCGTGGAATCGAGAATTTTGATCGACTTGATGGTATCACCTTTGACAATAGCGTTCACAATATCCTGACCCTTGGTTACTTTTCCGTAGACAGTATGTTTACCATTTAGCCAAGGGGTCGCCTTGTGGGTAATAAAAAACTGCGAGCCATTCGTGCCAGGGCCTGCATTCGCCATGGAGAAAACTCCAGGGCCATCATGCTTGAGATCCGCTACTATCTCATCGCCAAATTTATAACCCGGTCCACCCATGCCAGTTCCTTGTGGATCACCTCCCTGAACCATAAAATCAGGAATCACTCGGTGGAATGTCAGACCATTGTAATAGCCGCGCTTGGCGAGGTTCAGGTAATTCGCTGCCGTCATAGGAACCTTCGCAGCGTATATCGTCGCCTCGATTTTACCTTTACTGGTCTCAATCTCGATACGAATATCTTTAACCGCTCCTGCCGGTTTAGCTTTTTCTTCAGAACCCGTAGCAACGCCAGCATTGACGTCCTTCTTCTTTTCCTCTGCGCAAGATGTAAGACATGCCGCCAGAGCCATCATTAGTGTGAATGCGTAATTTTTCATCAGGGAATTGATTACGCTCTAAACGATCACACTGCAAGGGTGATCTTGTTGCTAACCCAAAGCTAATCACTCAACCCATATTTTTTCTTGACGGAAAATTACCTTTCATTAGGTATTTGAGTGTTATCCGTAAGCGCATGCCAATTTTACGTACTGTATTACACTACGTTTTAGCTATCTCCATCATCATGGTGTATGGATTTGGTTCCGTTGTTGCATTTGAGATAAAGCACAGTCACGAGCATGTGCATGCGGCCGAAACAGAACATTCAGATCACAGTCACCACGATCACCACCATCATGGACATGAGCCACTGAATGATCCTGCGGAGAATCAGAACGAACAAGGGGAAGATCAGCAAGAAGACCCTCATTCTTCATCCCACTCTCATTTTGTCTCCATCGACGCTGGAACTATGATCAATGGCACTGAACCTGTTTTTCTAATTTCCGAAAACCGAGCAAGCCACTTTTTTGTTAGGCTCGACAACGGTTGCCCAGATGGACCCTGCTTTAGTTTGATTAAGCCTCCTCAGTAGGCCTCGAGCATGTGAGCCCCACTGTGTACTGAACGCTGCGTTTTCAATGCCATGCATTGAATAACTGCCAAGATTGGCAGGTATGAATTTCAGTCTCATATTGTTGGCGCTTCATAATCCCACTGCAAAAAAAATACGTTTGCACGTGGACTACCTCACGCTTGCGAGTTTTCGCGGCATCGTGCACCGGCTGACTCTTCTATTGTGGGTGCGATGACCATGACATGTCTCATCGATGAGACTTCTACTGAAGTTAATTTGAACTATGAAAAAAATATTAAACGACCCTTTCTCTTTTACTCAAAACAATAGCTATTGTGTCTTTTTGCGCATCTCGGTTATTCCCATTGCGTTTGGCTTGCTATCAAGCTGCGAGACATTCAAAGCCAAGCCGCTCAACCTGCCTGCCCACGTCGCCAAATGGCAAGCGCAGGGAGCCTCGGACGAGAGCGTCAGAGGTTTGGCAAAACGGCTCGAAAAGCTGTCACCTGATTCTCCGCCATTTAATCCTGCCAATGGCATCTCACTGCATGAGGCCGAAATCATCGCTCTAGTCTACAACCCCGATCTTAGGGTCGCTCGATTGAAATCCGGTGTCGCCAAAGCAACGGCAAAATATGCTGGGCTGTGGGATGATCCTGAGCTCAGCATCGATGTACTGAAGGTCACGGAAAGTGTGCCGGATCCATGGATCGTGGGCTCAGCCATCTCGCTTACAGTTCCGCTATCAGGGCGACTGCAAGCGGAGAAAGGGCGGGCGAATGCGGCCATGCACGCTGAGCTGGAACGGGTAGCTGAAGCGGAGTGGAAAGTCGTCAGTGACCTGCGTAGTGCTTGGGTTTCTTGGTCAGCCCAGAAGATACATCTCGCACAGACACAAAAAATTGTGGCATCGCTGGACTCCATCATCGAATCCACTTCCCAGCTCGTGGAGCAGGGAGAACTTCCCAAAACGGAAGCCTCACTCTTCACCATTGAGCGTACGAGTCAGCAAGCTGAAATTGAACGCCTTAAGGGTGAAGTAGCTGCGGAGGAGCAGGAAATCCGATCCCTGTTAGGTCTCTCTCCAAGCGCATCAATTCAACTGACGCCAAATATTGTTATCCGAGGAGTCACACCAAGTGAAAAACGAATGGCTGCCAATAACCCGACCCTTGGCCGCCTGAGAAGCGACTACGAAGTCTCACAGAGAACGCTGTTCCGAGAAATACGGAAACAATACCCCGATCTTCAAATTGGACCACAGGCTCAAGAAGACGAGGGACAATCAAGGATCGGATTCATCGGCGCCATACCGCTACCCATCCTGAATTCTAACAAAGGCGGCATTGCCACTGCACGGGCAAAGCGTCAGGTAGCAAAGGCCGCTTTCGAGACGGATTACCAACGCAAGGTGGGAAAAATGGCAGCACTTCGTGCTCGGCTCAGCGCCGCCCGCTCCCAGAAAGCCTTCCTCGAGAAAAACCTCGTGCCTCTTGTCGACCGACAGGTTGCCGATGCACGCCGCCTGGTTGACCTCGGTGAAAGTGGCAGCCTCGTCCTGCTTGAAAGCCTTGTTAGATCCCACGAAGCCAAAATAAAAATCATCAATACCCACCTGAAAATCTCACAGGTGAAAAACGACATCCGTTCCCTGCTGGGATCGACGAATCGCAAATAAACCATCAAATAACCAGACCATGAATTACTTACAGTTAAAACACCTACTTTTGTTAGGACTCTTATTGATTCTTCCTTCTTGTGAAAAAAAGGAGCCTAAATCCAGCTCTGAAGAAAGAGAGGAAACTGAATTACCAACGAACCGCATTGCCATTCCTGCCAGTGTGCGCAGCAATCTCGGCATCACCTTTGCCAGGGTAGAGCGACGCAATGTTTCTAGCACCTTCCGTGTGCCGGGTTATTTCGAGCTGCAGCCACTTGCGAAACAGGAATACCGCATGATGCTCCCGGGTCATATTGAATTCCTAGTGCAGCAGTTTGACGAAGTCGAAAAAGGAACACCTCTCTACCGCTTCCGTTCGCTTGAATTACTGGATTTGCAACAGCGTGTCGATCTCGCCAAGGCGAAGCTCAGCCAGGCCCAGTCCAAGCTCGGCATTGCCCGTGAACGGAAAAAAGCGCTCGCCAAGGCAAACTTCAAACGCGCCGACTTAGACGTCAAGATCTCCGAATTACAGGCCGATGCCGATCTGCGCCAGGCTGAGCTGAAAGCCGCCACAATGGCATTACAGGGCGCCGTGCAGAGCAAGAACGAGATGAAAAAACAAGCAGGCGACTGGATCGAAGTGCGGGCCAAGCAGTCCGGCATCGTCGAATCCTTTGCCGTTACCAATGGCACCTACGTGGAGGAGACAACCCTCATCCTAACAATGGTCGACCCCACCCAAATCCGTTTCCATGCCATGGGTCTGCAAAGCGATTTGCTGAAATTCAAAACCGGCCAGCA
>JBGCEU010000177.1:0-3296 GCA_045106535.1 Akkermansiaceae bacterium
AACTTATTCTCCAAAAAATACGCAACCGCTCTCAGAAAAATGAACCATTCATTCTCATGGGCGATTTCAATGCCACCACAGACAACCAGGCGGTTAAAACTCTTCTAACCTCAGGCATCATGACCGATGCCGGAGAAAAACAGTTCAAAACATCAAGCAAATGGGAGGCCTCACTGGTGCAAGGTCTACGCATCGACCATATATTCACATCCCATCACTGGAAAAAATTATCCGTCATCGTGGAATCCAACGGCGACCCTGAGGGTAACGCGGCATCTGATCATCACCCGGTTGTGCTGAAAAGTTCTATCAACTTCAAATAGAGTCAGAAAAACCCACTAAATCTGAATGCCACAGAAATGGAAATACGCTACCTCACACCTCATCGTTTTATGCTTAGGTGCTGCTTTTCATTGGGTCTCGGCAAACCTGTCCGATACTACCAGAGCCTCAGGTGGTGAAAGCTTACCAAACGTACGCAGCTCGCACCGCACAACAATCAAGCAAGAGACTGGCGAGGATGCGCTTCAGCGCTTAATAAGACATCAAGAGGCAGAGGAAATAAAATGGAGTATGCAATTGAGCATGACCCCCAAGGAATGGGGGAAAGAATTACTCCGCCAGATCAATGAGGACGATAACAAATACAAAGCCGAGCTGAAGCGCCTTCTTGCTCTATCACAGAGTTATTCAGGCACTGCAAACATTAATACCCTGATCACTGAGGCAATGACTCAAGATGACGAGGATACCCTCAGCGCCATATTTCTTTTTCTTTACGAGCAAGATTCTGATTTGGCGTTTAAACAGCTTTCCCTGCGTCCTGAGTGGTCTTACACCTTTAGCCCCGCAGTTTGGTTACATATCGACAATGACCTGCTGCTAGAGCAATTGTCTCAAAAAGAGCACCCGCAGGAATTCAAGGATACTATTGCTAACGCGCTCTCTGAAAAAGTCGCATGTTCAGATGACATCCAGTCTCTGGGTAAAGCTATGTCAGCTGCCGATAAATCGACGCGCCAAATGCTAGTTTCCAATTTTTGCAACTACTGGGTGCCCCGTGACCCAGCTGCCGCTGCAAGATACATTTTCCACGAGTTACCGCAGGATCACAGGGATGAGTTGCTGGACAGTATACTTGAGCAGCAATCCTTCCTAGGATCACCCATAGAATGGTCACCTGGATTGTGTGATGAAATACTAAAATACAAAGCCTCTATTTCTCCAGAGTCAGTCCGGACAATCGAAGCAGCCAAGCTAGAGGCAGAACAACAACCTGGAACCTCAATGCCAGACATCAGCGATGCGGAGCGCATGGATCTAACAAAACCAATAAGTGACAAGCTGGCTCAAAACCTCTCATGGGCAATCCACGTCGGCCTTTATCATCAGAAAGATTACCCAGAACTCCTCATTCAAGGAAAAATCGATGTCGAATCCATCGCGGAACAGCTGCGCCAGCAAATCAAAGGCGAGGAGGCTGCTCCTGAGCTTTTTGATATTTTTCTTTATCAGAAATTAGCTGCTCACGCTCCCGCAAAGTCCCTCGACTGGGCAAGTGGGCAACTTGAGCCATCGGATCTTGCAAACGCATCCATCCACGTCATCGCAACACTCACTCATGAGCCACGCAGCAAGCGCGCACTCCATGTTGCCAGGCTTCTCTATTCTCAAACTCCACACGCAAATGAACTGACTGCGCTAGATGTCATCAAACACAGGGAAATCATTTGGGAAACCCTCTCCCCTCAAGATCTGACCGTCCAGAAAACGAACATACCCAACAAAGCGCTGGATAGAAAAATTATCCAACACAGCGGGAAATCTGAAACACCATGAAAACCCTCCTGCTCATTACCCACACGGCAGTGTTCCTGCTGGGATGGATATTTGTCTCTTTAGCTAATCCTGATCCCCCTGCGAAAAAATTTTCCACGCAAATATCATCAACCGGCAAAGATACTGCACGCAGAAAAACGACAAAACCTCAAAGGGCAAAACCCGTGACTACCCTCGAAACGCTCGCGCACACGCCCATGGAATCGCGTCAGCGCAAAGCCTACAAAAAGGAACTCATCGAGAAATGGGCAGCGCATGACCCACTAGGCCTGTTAGAACACATGACCAACCGCAAATGGCCGCAGGATCATTGGAGTGATTTTTCGCCAGGTGATGCATTCAATCAACTCGCCAAAACACACCCTCATGAGCTGCTGCGCTACGGAAGGGAAAACGGATGCCCCAAGGCACTTATCACGCTTGCCAGACGCGGGAACCCACATCTTGTCCTCCAACTATTCCTTGAGCAGAAAGAACACCCCATCCCGGCGCACTACTACCGAGAGCTTTTTGAGTCAGGATGCGGCAAAGATCCGGATTTTCACCATCTCGTCCACAGCGCGCCCGACAGAGAGAGCCTTTCATTGGCGTTCATCGGCTCGGGCAAAGCATTGCTCGCCATCGAGCGCCATGAGGAATACTTCCGCTTTTTTGAAAAGCACCAAGGTGCAATCGATGTTGGGCAGGCTATTGTCGAATTTTCTAGCTCTATCGTTAAAAAGAGTGACGGGATGTCCATGATATCCTCTTTGCCAGTGCAGTATCACGAGCGAGCCATAAAAGAACTGTTAGAAAAATCAATCCACCACAACATTACTGACAACGACCACCGCATGAACATGCTTGATACTATGATCAAGAAGGACTGGATTCGTTCTCACGGCCAAGCAGCCACCGAAATTATCAAAATCGATACTAACACTTGGTGGTCCAACCCCAGCTATGACCTCCAGATTGCTAGGAAGTGGCACCAGTGGGCTCTGACAGTACCGGATCAACCGCATCTTGCTGATATCCAGCGCACAGCCATCCGGCGCTGGATTCTCAGGGCTCCTTCAGATTGGGAAAAAATCGCCCAGCTACCCAGCCAGAAGCTCCGGGACGTGGCTTATACCGCTGCCGTTGACAGCAGTATGGATCACGAGCGATCCCAATGGATGGTCAGCCAGATCCATGACACCCACTACCGCGAAGCCGCTGAAAAAACCTTGCAGAATAAAATGAATGAATCCGACGATCCATTTGCAAATACTGCAGTTGACCCGTATGATCCGCTGGCCACTCAGAAGGAGCATGAATCACCCGAATAGATAAGCCATGGACTCCATCACACAAGCAGCTCTTGGCGGACTGTGCGGCGAGATTACGCTGCGCAAGCAGCTTGGCTGGAAAGGTATGGCGTGGGGAATTTTCTTCGGCACACTGCCGGATCTCGACATCCTCGCCTACCCGTGGCT
>JBGCEU010000178.1:0-3139 GCA_045106535.1 Akkermansiaceae bacterium
CTATGCTGATAAAAACGATCCACGCAAGGATCCCGGCTACGCACTCAAGGCCCGCAAGCACTACGCGGCGAGCACGAGCTACGTTGATGACAACATCGGCAAGCTGCTGGCACATCTGGAAAAATCAACCACCTCTAACAATACCATCATCGTCCTCTGGGGCGACCACGGGTTTAGTCTCGGCGAAAAAGCCATCTGGGGAAAACACCACCTCTACCACACCGCCCTGCACTCCCCGCTGATCATTAAAACCCCGAATCAGCAATCACCCGGAAAGGCCTCAGAAGCCATCGCAGAAACCATTGATATCTTCCCGACACTTTGCGAACTCGCTAACATCCCCCTTCCCAAGGGGCTCGACGGCATGTCCCTCGCGAAGGTCGTCAGCAACCCCGCAACCCCAAGCGACGGCACTGCCATTTCATTCTGGGCAGGAAACAAATCCATCATCACCAAGGACACCCACACCATTTTCAAAAAGGAACAGCCTTTCCTGAAATTTGATCTTAGCAAGGATCCGCATGAAGAGAACAACCTCATTAAGTGAATGAAAAAACACACCTTCTTGGCAAGCCTTGCCATTAGCACCCTTGCCGGCCTAACAATAATCGAGAATACTCAGGCAGAGCATCCGCAGCTCTCCGGCATCTATCCGCATCTCACCATGTTTAATAATGAGGGTGAGTGCGGCACGGGGGCTGTGGTGCCATGGGCAGGCCGACTCTGGGTCATCACCTACGCGCCTCATATGCCCAAGGGTTCAAGTGACAAACTCTATGAAATCACACCGGATTTAAAACAAATCGTCAGACCAGAATCCATTGGCGGCACACCAGCGAACCGCATGATCCACAAAGAGTCCGGTCAGCTTTTCATTGGACCACATGCAATAGATTCCAAACGCAACGTGCGTACCATCCCCTACGGAAAAATGTTTGGGCGTCACACTGGGCTAGCTCGCCACCTAACAAATCCTGCGGAGAAACTCCTCTACGCCACCATGGAGGAGGGTATTTATGAGGTGGATGTCAAATCTCTCAAACCCACCGAACTCTGGGGCGATGAGCATTTGAAAAACAACCGCCGCAAATCAGGTCTCCCAGGCTACCATGGAAAAGGTTTCTACTCAGGCCAGGGAGTCTATGTATACTCTAACAACGGCGAGCGAGGCAAGGCTGCGAAGACACGACCAGAAACCCCCTCCGGCGTACTCGCCGAGTGGGATGGCAAAGCCGACAAGTGGACCGTCGTGCGCCGCAACCAGTTCACCGAGGTCACCGGGCCCGGTGGCATCCATGGAAACCCAAACCCCTCTACCGATCCCATCTGGGCAGTCGGCTGGGATTATAAATCCCTTATCCTCGGCGTCAGAATGCCGGAGGACAGTTGGACGTTTTACCGACTCCCAAAGGGCTCCCACTCCTACGACGGCGCCCACGGCTGGAACACCGAGTGGCCGCGCATCCGCGAAATTGGCGAGCATTATTACCTAATGACCATGCACGGAACCTTCTGGAATTTCCCTAAAACATTCACCCCTAATAACTCCGCCGGCATCGCCCCGCGCAGCAACTATCTCAAAGTGATCGGCGATTTTTGCCGCTGGAACGACAAAGTCATTTTCGGTTGCGACGATACCGCCAAGGCCGAATTCCTCAACAAACGCAAAGCCAAGGGAGAAATCGCAGCTCCTCAGTCGCAGTCGAACCTTTGGTTTGTAAAACCCGATCAGTTAGACGGCTTCGGCCCGGTCATCGGCCGGGGTACCGTCTGGGAAAAGGAATCCGTCAGAGCCAACCAGCCGTCCGATCCCTACATGTTCTCCGGTTATGACATCCGCGGTCTGCACCTCTGGCATGAAGCAGATAAAGCGGTCACTTTTAACCTCGAGGTAGATACAAAGGGCGATGGAAATTGGACACCGCTCAAGCAAATCGAAGTTCCATCTAAGGGTTACGTTTTCACCGCGTTCTCCCGCGAGGAAACCGGCACCTGGATACGCATTTCCAGCAATACCGACTTACCCAATGCGACCGCCGCATTCACCTACCGCAACAACGATGCGCGCAGTGGAAAATCTGACCCCATTTTCAGCGGCCTTGCAAAAACCAACAACCTAACAGGCGGCTTCGTCCGCGCACGTGATGGTAACAAACGCACGCTCTCGTTCGCCGCCGTTGATTCCAAGGGCAACGACATCGGCTACTACGAGATGGGTGACGACTTAACGCTAAAACGCAGCAACGACAATGCCGCTCACGCCTACACAAAAAAGCACACCACCATTCCAACTGCGGCTCTAACCGTCGATGATGCTTCCGTTATTTACACCGATGAACAAGGCAAGCGCTGGCGACTCCCTAAAGCAGAGCTCTCCAGCAGACACCCGCTCGGATCAGCAAGAATTGCCCGTGAAGTCGCTACTGAACGCGACCTGCTCAACGCCCACGGCACCTTCTACGAGCTGCCCGCACGCAATGCTGGCGGCATTGCCAAACTCCGCGCCATTGCCACTCACAACAGCTGCATCCATGACTTCTGCTCCTACCGCGGCCTGTTCATCATGTCCGGCATCGCCAAGGACGACAGTGATGACAATAAGCATATCCTCAAGTCAGACGACGGTAAAACCGCCCTCTGGGCAGGCACCATCGACGACATCTGGAAACTCGGTAAGCCTCGTGGAAAAGGTGGTCCGTGGCAAAACACCCCTGTGAAAGCTGGTGAGCCATCCGACCCCTACCTGATGACTGGCTATGATGTGAAAGTTGCCCAACTTCGATCCAGTGAAAACTCGAAACTTACCGCACAAATTGACCTCACCGGCACAGGCCACTGGGTTGATTACCAAACTTTTGAGTTAGAGAAAAACCACACTATTGGCCATGAGTTCCCCAAAGAATTCCAAGCTTACTGGATCCGTTTCACATCCGATACGAATGCCACGGTCACTGCTCAACTAATCTACCACTGATTGTGTCTGTATTTTTCTCTTCTAGTGCCAGATTGTGAGTAGTTTCATCGTATTCACCTCCTCATATCCTATGACCAAGCTGATTAAGGCATGGCAATCCTCCGCAGCAGTGTCTATGCTTGAGAAGTAAATTACGATTCCATCATGCATACAATAAAGACGATC
>JBGCEU010000179.1:0-3479 GCA_045106535.1 Akkermansiaceae bacterium
TAATCTTCGTTGAACTTGTCGATGGAATCATCATAACCAGTTCCCCAAATGCTCGCGAAAACATCATCGTTTTCATAGGCTGCTGTTAGGTCTTTCTTCAATCCTCCGTCTTTAACATTAGAAAGAACGCCACGTGACGAGGTGGTGTAACTGAAGCGTTTCTGCCGTGCTGTATCCTTAAGTGCCCCTATGAAGGGCAAGTCATTGAGGGAAAGAATCCGATTGATTTCCTCAGGAGTGCGTCCTGCCAAAGTATCCATGCCCTCTAGAATGCCGAGGTCATAGGTCCCGGGTAGTATGCCTTGTCCGTAGGGTGTCTCACGATCATTTTTGACTTCGGGTCTGGATGAGGCGAGTTGTGCTTTCATCCCGTTATCGTCAATGAACCATGCGATCTTACCGGGACGTGGGCTGAGGCCTTCGGTGATCTTAATTTTGCCAGCCTCGATTGGATCTCCGCCTGTGAGTGTTGTTGTATCGATTGTTTTGTCGCCGAACATGGTGACTGGCTCTGCGAAGGAAGAGGATAACTGTGCTGCTGCCGTAGCACTGGGATTGAGCCCAGAGACAAGCCATGTAATGGACTTATTTCCGGAGGAATCAACCGTCTGTGTTGGATCACTGGAAGAGACTCCAACCCACCAAGCCTTGGGTGTGTTTGTGGAAATTGGTATGTTGATACGTTGATCCTTAGCGAGGAGCTCGGCACGGGCGCTGATACGGGTGTCTGGCCCCATGGCTGTTTGAAGCTCCCCGATCGCGAGCATGAGAGCCATGCGCGCGTTAGCCTGGGCTTCGACCATGGCGGAGTCTCTATTTGAGGTCCGTATCTCGATAGTCGCAAGGCTCAGCATGCTTATGGCGATGATGAGTAAGAGTGCCATAATGGAGATCGTTGAAATGAGTGCAAACCCACGTGCCTGACTGAGGGAGGTGTTGGAATTGTGCTTAATCATGGCTTGATATTGGTGGCGGCAGTGAATCATCACTGGTGGCTACTTTGTGTTTGCTAGGTAACCACAATGTTAACAGTCGATGAGTCCTCTTAAAGGGTTTTTGGTATCACCATCTATAGCCCAAAGGTCTAAGATTGGTTATAGGGGGCGTTTCTTCTTCAGATCAACCAGAACCTCTCTTGAAATCTAAAGATACTATTTGAGGTGAGATCATCAGGGTCGCGTTTGCCTCTAGTAAAAATAAGCAAAAGCGAAATGATCTACAACATTTCGACCATAGATGGTAAGTGGGTGATCTCTTGTGTGGATGTTGTGTTTCCCTAAAATAGGAGTTACCCAGTATACTATCATGAAACTAAAAATTCCACATTCCCTCTTTATTCTTATGATCGCAGTGAGCGGTCTACTCGGCTTCCTTCCTCAATCGGCATCCGCCAAAAATCCACTCAAGGTCTATATCCTTGCCGGGCAGTCTAACATGCAGGGTCACGCCCATATTGATACAATGGATGTCATTGGACTTGATCCAAAGACCGCGCCCATGCTCAAAGAAATGAGAAACTCTGATGGAACTCCAAAAATTCTCAATGATGTTTGGGTTTCTTCGCTTGGCAGTTCGGAAGATGTGAAAACGGGCAAACTCACGGTCGGCTTTGGTGTGAATAAAAAAGGACTTCGAATTGGTCCAGAATACACCTTCGGCATCTACATACAAAAGCACGTCAAGGAACCCATCCTTATCATTAAGACCGCATGGGGAGGCAAAAGCCTGAGCAAAGATTTCCGCCCGCCCAGTGCCGGTCCATTTCCTCTCAGTGAGCGACATATTGAGATGCTCAAAAAAAAGGGAGAAGACACTGCTTCAGCAAAAGCCGCGAGAGTTGAACAAACTGGGCACTATTACCGCCTGATGACCGAGCATGTTCAGAAAGTGCTCAAAGACATCAAAGCTGTCTACCCTGGTTACGATCCGAAGCAGGGGTATGAGTTAGCGGGCTTCGTGTGGTTTCAGGGATGGAATGACCTCGTGGATACCAAAACTTACCCGGACTGTAATAAGCCTGGCGGCTACGATGCTTACACTGAAGTTTTAGGGCATTTTATTCGCGACGTTAGAAAAGAATTTGCAGCACCGAAAATGCCATTCGTGATTGGTGTGATGGGAGTAGGAGGACCAGTCGAGACCTATACAAGGAAACGCTACATCAACCGAGATACAGCATTTCGAAAAGCCATGGCAGCACCAGCCTTACTACCTGAATTCAAAGGTAATGTTTCTGCTGTCCTGACTGAGAACTATTGGGACCAGAAGCTTGGAGCTCTCAAGAAGACGGACTTCTACGACATCTTAAAAAAGCACGGGAAGATGAAGCGTGAAGGCAAAATCGAAGGCAATGGAAAGAAAGAGCTAGAGGCAATGCGAGCTGAGGTATTCACCAAAGAAGAGCGTGATTACCTGAATAAGGGATCTTCCAATGCAGGATACCACTATCACGGATCCGCCAAGATTCTTGGCCAGATTGGCAAAGCATTTGCCGATGAGCTGGATAAACTTAGCGAAAAATAGATTGTTCGTGAGGTAGCAAATGACTTCAGTGATCATTCGCCCTCATGTTCATTGCCTCTTTCAGTGGGAGGAGTTTGCGTAGTTCAGTGGAGGCTTTGATTTTTTCGATTGTGGTTTGGGCTTGTTTGCCGAGTTTTTCTTCAAGTTCGGGGATGTATTTTTTTGCGTTGGCTCCGTATTTTTCGAGCAGGTCATATCTTGAGGGTAGGCGGTATTTTTGTCCCCAAAGATGGGTGTCCATGGTCGCTACTGTGAGCGCAAGACCTTCCTGGATATTGAGTCGTTCGAGTATTTCCAGACCTTGTGCGCGGGGTTGGTCATTGGTGTAGGATGTGTAATCTTTACGATCATTTTTGATGACCTCAACGACCTCCTTCGCCACAATGTGAAGATCCTCCAGTGCGATGTCATTGATGAGATACATCCCGTAAGCTCTGCCCCGGTGGTGTGGATGATTCAGCAGCTTTTTGGCGACTCGGAAGCGGAGCGCTTTATCCATTCCTTGTCTTTCTGAGAGCTTGCTGAGTTTGGCAATCGATGAGCCGAGCTCCTGCTCGAGTTCGCGACGCTGATCGAGAGCTGGGAGAGTGAGGAGGATGTTTGCGAGTTCTTTGATGTGAGGGACGGCGGGCTTGCCGATAGATGCGAGTGTTTTGCTGGCATTCTGTCTGAGCCAGCTGTCAGCTTCAGGGTCACGGCAGATGTCCATGATGGAATCCAATGCAGGCGCTGCTTTTTCCTTCATGTTTGCGAGTAAGTGGCAGGCTCCGAGTTTTTCCTGATCCGTTCCCTTGAGCATCTTTGTGAGAGTGGGGATAAAATGATCACTCTCAGTGGTGCGCTTGCCTAGTGCTTTAGCAGCGCAAATACGGATGGGGGGGATTTCGTGACCCAGCTTTGCAAGTAGCTCTGGTGTTTCTTATGCATCAAAATCTGTTTGGGCAACAACGGCAAGT
>JBGCEU010000018.1:0-8273 GCA_045106535.1 Akkermansiaceae bacterium
CGGGCGGGACCATGTGCCCTGATCCCCCTCCAACATCTGTCTTACTACCCTAGCCACGTCTTCACTGGTCTTTAGCTTACCACTTTTATAGCTCGACCAGAGGATCTTGTTTTTCTCTGGAGCTTGATCGGTTAGAGCATAGGCAATGGTCTGGACCAATTCATCGGCAGACAGATGGCGCCGACCGTGCTCATCCACCGCCCCGAGACCAAATTCCATGCGGTAAATCGATTCAGGCTTCAAGAACAACGCCTTAATCATCGTTAGCAGGCCATCTTTAGGCCCACCCAGCTCGATACTTTTCTTTAGAAAATCGAGATACTTCCCCTGCTCCTTATCATTAGGCTGTCGCCCGACGATGCGCCGAAATTCGGTGGCTACAGTTCGCGTTAGAACAGAATCGGATGGGGCGGGACGGCCATTTGCAAAGGCCTTGAAATCGCCTTTTTTATCACGCTCTACAAAAAACTGATCGGCATTGATCAGAATCATCTGCACCGTACTTTGATCTACCGAAGACATCGCGGAGTAATCTCGAATGGCAGTCTCTGGAGTGACATAACTGAACGGACTACGCGTTTTACCAAACCCCTTTTGCCCAAATATTTGCGGGCTGAAACGCCACAGACGAGATGGCGAGTATGGAAGCGTATCGATCTCCCCAGAGAACAGTTTCTCGTGGTTAACCCAGTTCCCATACTCCGGGGCGAGGAGTTTTTTCCGGTAGGCCTCGCCCTGGTTGGCATTTTTAAGTTTTTGACTGATCCATTCGATCATTCGTGCCCGCTCCTTGGCATCCGGTTGCTTATCCTCTTCCTCAGGAGGCATGTCCTCACTGGTGAGTTGATCAAGCACTTCCACCCATCGATTCGCAGACTTGGCATCGGAAAAATCCTGTCCGATGTCATGCAAAGTCAGTTTACCCTTCTGCTTGTCAGGACCGTGGCATTGAACGCAGTAAGTTTTCAGAAACGGCTCGGCAAGTTTGTCGTCTTGAGGAGAACCATGGACAATACCACTTAACAGAAAACAAACGAGTGAGATTCTGTAGATGTGCCGAAAGTTGAACATTACATCTGAAACGAAGCCTTCCCTCAGATCTTTCTCTTTTCTATTTATTTCTTCTTACCTCAATGAAGGCTACAATTTCTGCCCGTCGGCAAGGAGCCGCTTCTTTAACTTAAGGTAGTCCACTTTTTGCACGGGCACCTTTTCCTCAATAGCCATGCTGGCGGCAGTGCCCGCACTCTGGCCGAGAATCATAAATACGGGCTCCATACGGATTGAACCGAAGGCGATATGAGAGGCGGATAGGCTCACCGGGACGAGAAGATTGGTGCATTCGTTTTCCTTGGGCACGATGGATCGATATGATACCGGAAATGGCTTTGGACATTTGTGGCCGAGGTTACCTTCATTCCTAACAGTCAGCACACCCTTTTCCAAAACGACAACGCGCTGAGTGGAATGGGAATCCATCATGTAGGAGGAAAGTCCGACCGAGTCTTCGGCAACGCGCTTGGATTCGCAGTTTGTCTGGTTCATGACGTAGTCGGAAACCATGCGCCGGCCTTCGCGCACATAAAGCTGGTGGGGCCAGTTGCCCGTTTCATTGAATTCCTCAGGATCGAGACCGAAGCGGTTCACCCGTTGCTGCAGCTTCTTCGGCACCTGTGGATCATTGGCGAGGAAATACATCAGTCCCTGTTGATAGCCGACGTGATCCTGGAAAATTTTCTCGCGCAGTTGGTAGAGTTTACTTAGCGGAACGGGTAGTCCTCGGCGTGGTGCTGGTAGTTTGGAAAAAGATCCCGGCTTATACGTCCCATCCGGCCATTTATAATTACCGCCAAGGTAGTCCGAAGAAAAACTGCCCGCGTTATTGCTGTCGCCACGACGCATTTGCACAGGGCCGTCCGTCATCGGCTTGGTGGTGTAATTGAGTGTCCAGTGAACCGCTGGATCATAAGCTAAAAATCTCGCTAACAAGGCGTAGCGACTAGGGTCGTAGCCAGCTGGTTTAGGGAACGGCACCTTGCCTTCCTTGTCGGAAAGATACATACGGAAGTTATACGCCTGCACTTTGAAATCACCCTGTCCCGGCTCCCCTTGGGGCTCGGTAGAAATTTCAGGCAGCAGACCGGATTTGGGATCATCTGGTATCACAAAGGGGCTGATTGGCAGCCTGCAGAACTGGTAGACATCGACGTAGGAAATCTTCTGCCACACACCGGCCAACGATTCCCCATAGGCGGAGACGGGCTCACGTCCTACCCGGTACGAGACGTTCGCGGCAGCGAGCAGGTCACCCTCGTAAGTTGAATCGATAAACATCTTTGCTTTGATCGTTTCACCTGTCTCCATCGTCATCGATGCAATACGCCCGTCTTTCATGGCTACGGACTCGAGGCAACGCACTTTGAGAACTTTCACACCAGCTTCCTTGAGCATTTTCAAGTAAAGAGCTTCTGCCGCCGACGGGCTGAAGTCCTTGATCTTGCCGATGCGCTGGTAAAACTCGTTTGCTACGCCGCCGATGGATTTTCGATTACCAATATCAGTCGCTGTTAGTCCTCCTGAAGTCAGTCCTCCAACATGGTTATTGATCGTTAGCAATATCGCTTTTTTTCCCATGCGCGCCGCCTGCACCGCGGCTGTCACTCCTGCCGGGGTGCCACCGTAGACCGCGACGTCACACTTGATGACACGCGCATCACCACGCTCGACTTTTTGGTAATAGTGCGCGCCTTTATCTCCAGCTGCTAGCGGAAGCGAGAAGCCAATAAAGCAAAATAGAATACGAATTTTCAAGCATGTAGAATTGAGCATAGGCACGCTGCTATTGTTCATACCCTGCACACTCTCATAAAGAAAAAACGCCCGCCGATGATGGCGAGCGTCTTTGATAACTAACTTGTTGAAAAATGATCCTTTATTTGCGGCGGCGGATAAGGAATCCAAGTCCGGCAAGACTGATGAGCGCAACAGATGATGGCTCGGGAACAGAATCGCCGAAGCGTATTTCCGGAATCGCTATGCGAGAACCGTCGCCCCAGTTTGTTATGTTGGTGATCTGAATGTCGGTTACGCCGGTTTGTTTGGTGATGGAGCGGGTTTGCACCGTCGATCTCTCAGAGCCATTGTTCGTACCGATATTGAACTCAGTCAATCCCAGTGATGCAGCTGACACTGCTGCGCCAAAGCTTGAGCCGCCATCGGTCGAGAAGGCGATGTCAAATGTCCTGACGCCTCGATTACGCTCAGGTCGGTTATAGGTCCAAAGGTAAATTGTATCAACATCAAAGGAAGTTCCCCCGCCGAGATCGAATGTCACAGTCTCATTCGTGGTGTTGCTCAGCCAGTGGGTGTTCGAGTTACCGCCGTCATGGGTCTGGTCCAGGATGTCACCAACACCATCCAATCCTGTGCTGTCGATTGCGGCAGTAATCGTTCGCGTTCCGCCAATTGACGTTGTCGAAGTCGCTGAGGTTGGTGTGATGACAATAGCCGCCGAAGAAACGGTAACCATAGCCAGTGACAGAAGAGCAGAATATATAGATTTCATAGTATTATTGAGGATTGATATGCTATCGGATGTCTATGAGCAGATAAGAGAAAACCTGCCCAATTCATAAGTAAATGTTCCTGAAAGCGTGTTTTGGACAAAAAAGATGACTTTTTTCAGAAAACCGAGCCCGCGAGTATATGGCAGCTCCATGCAGCCTCATTTTCCAGCTGTATCCTCCAGCTCAATCTCCAAGGTTGGGCCCGCGATCGTGTGATGCTTTGAAGAGGCAAAAGCGTGCACCAGGCTCCACTCCCGCTTGGGAACTGTCGTCATAACCAATAGGAAACCTACCTCACCGGTAGTATCTTCTCTTATATATTCGGTAAGACGTTCAGCTTCTATTGAAATAGTACCATCCTGTATGCCCTTGGGAACATCAAAGGACCCTAATAATTCAACTTCGGAATGATTGATTCCATTTCCTTTATCCAGGGAACCGGGGGCATCATTCCATTTCAAATCTTGCATCCTCCATTTTTCCATGTCGGCATCATCCTTAATCCCATAAACTTCAAAAGAACTCACATTTGGCGAAAAGGTTGCAAAACCGAGCCCACTCGGAACCAAATTAAGCCTAAGTTTAGCTTTCCGAACATGCGCAACATCCACACCATCCAAATGAAAACCAATGATGGAACGCCTGTCCTTGGGCATATCCTCTGGTGGCAAAAGATGCTCGTTCATCATCCTAATGTCCGTTTTGACCATCAGCATATCGGATGACAAAAATTCAGCTCGTTGGTCGTTGCGGATGATCGAAGTTTCCCGTCCTCGTGTCCTTATACTGAGGAGATTTGCATCGGTTTGATCTGGTCGTGTATTCGCAAAGACAGCACCCAAATCCTCGATTCCCAAAAAAGTCATACGTGCTGATTCACCTGCAGTCAGAAATTTTTTCTTCTGCGTTTTAGTGTGATGCAGAGAAATTTTACCACTGATAACTCCGAACTCAGATGTTCTGTTCCGTCCGTCTACCGTAACGGCAAAGCTCGTTCCGTGATCAACCACATGCCCAATAGGAGTATCAACAATGAAACCTTCTGCACCTTCAGGCACATCGACCACCACCCGTCCATGGATGAGCTGACAACGCATTGGATCGAGTAAGTTGAGCCTTGCGGGTGCCTCCAACGATAACAGAACCCCAGATACAAAACGGATCTCTGCAACCCCGGTTCTAAGATCGATTATCCCGGCACTTAGCCCTGACTTTCCACTCGATGGCAGAGTGCCAGCCCAAGAAGTACCACTTTGTGCCTCGATTTGCGCAATGACCGGATCTTTCGAATCCTCCTGGCCCTGGAAATAAAACACCATCGCCATCATGATGGCAGCCGCAAGCCCTCCCACAGCAGCCAGATACCACCAGCGTCTTGATTGTTGATCACTGGCAATAGCAAGTGCAGGAGGAGCTATATCAGTTTGTTCCAACTGACAAAGTGAGAGGAGGTTTGACTCCATACGCACATGAGCACGGTATCTTCTCCTGAGGTCTGAATCGGACTTAAGACGCTCCTCCATCGCTTCCACATCCGCAGTGCTCAACGCCCCGGATCTAGCAGCTTCAAAAAACCGGTCCAACTCGAGTTTCTCATCCTTATCCATAGTTATCCTGATTTCCTATCTGTTGTCATATAGTCAAAACCATCCTCATGGAGCTTGTGCTCAATGCAGGTTCGAAGTGCCACCCTCGCGCGTTGAAGAATTTTATACAGACCCTCAACATTCCTCTGCAAGGTGTTGGCAATATCCGCCATTTTAATTTTTCCGGATGAATAATACCGGCGTATGAGCTGTCGTTGCTGTTCAGGGAGTTTTTCCAGACACTCTGCTAGGGCTTTGAATTCAGCATTTGCCAGATCAGCTTCTGCCTCACTTTCCTTTGCCAGTATATCAACCAGCTCATCTGAAAAAATAAGAGGGCTACGGTTTCGCTTGCGCGCCTTATTCAAGGCAGTGAATCGAACAAAAGAATATGCCCACGCGCGGAACGCACCCTCTTCTTCCAGATCATTTATTTTTCCCCACATTGCCACACACGCGTCCTGCACCACATCCTCAGCATCAGCAATGTTCGGGAGAAGCGTCATAGCAAATCCTCGCAATTCCCGTTCATGGCGTATGAATAGCCGGACAAACTGTTCTTCTTTGATCATCGTAGCGCTCGACTGCCTTTGTTGTAAATGTCGCCAGATTTGCCAGTTGGACACATTAACTCATAATAAATCAGGCATACTCATATTTTTTGCAACCTCCTATACCATCAGTGAACCGTCACATTTTCAATCAGGAACAAAGCATCCTGGTAGTCGCCGTTAGATGCTTCTTCGAAACCAATCAAATAAGCATTATGTAATTTTCGCCCTTGGAAAAAGGCGACGGGATACACCCTGGCTCCGTGCTTTACTCTGGAATCCTTTGAGCGGGACTGATCGGTAGCAACGAGATACTTCTTGCCTTGGATATAGACCCCAAACGGTTCATTACTTGGAGAAAACTCGATGGCTATTGAACCCGAGACCAAGGGCGGCAACAGGCATTGATGGGCGTCGGGATTCTTCGCCGTGACATCAGAGATTTTACCCAGCACCTTGAGCGCCGCATCATTTTTTCTGATCAATCCGATATTCACCTCCCCTTTTGGAGAAAATCGAGCAAGTGGGGTAATGATCACCTTTTTACCCTCAACCGCTTTGAAATAGGTCGCCGCAACGCTGTCGCCTATGGTGGCTTTTTGCGTATCGAGGTGCAGCTTCGCACCACCCACGTCTAAGGGAATTCCAAAAGCGCGGGTGACCTGCTCAAGCGTCGGCTCGTTTTTTCCCTCGAATTTCGCCAGTACAATACCTTGGAGGGCGACATGAGTTCCCGTGGTAAGCTCACCAATCTGAAGTCCGGCACTGCAGCGGGTAGCCGACTTAATGTTAGAATCTGCAGAAAACTGAACGGTCAACTCGCGCGACTCACCGGCGGCAAGCTGCTTGGGAAATGCTCCGAGCTTGAACATCCCTGCGTCCTTACCGCTGAGCACGGGATTGCTGGCAACTGGATAGCTGTGTGGGTTGGTAATGGTGATTGTCCGTTTCTGGCTGGGCACACTGGCCACCGCACTGAGGGTCACAATCTGGCTCGACGCCTTCAATGGCTCGGGCAATTTTCTTATTTTTACATTTCGATAGACGAGCTCAGCCGCCTCAAGCTGTAGGCAGATTTTTCCGGATCGCAATGGCTGCCCATCCATATCGACCATGTTCCCCATCCTTGCTAACAGCTTACCGTTAACAATATGCACTGCCGACTCATCAGCCTGAACGATAACCTCGACCTTATTCCAGTCCTTCAGGTGGTCTGGCTCGGAGAGTCGCCCCAGATACAGGAAACCTTTTTTATAAAATGGATAGCCACCATGCTCGGGAAGCAAATGTGCATCACCTTGACCTTTCGGTGCTGCGTCGGGCATTGGGTGATGCCATGAAAAAGCTCCCGTTTGCAGCAATACGATGTCGCCCGTATCGCCTTCCTGAATCTGGCACTCGAGACTGTCAGGCCACACTTTGTCATGTTTCTTAACATGATAGAGGATACCCGCGTCACGCAGGCGATCGGCACGCGGTTTGAATTTCTTATCTAACCACTTGTATTCCACCACAAGATGGAATCTCGAAAACGTATCCTTATGCGTGATCACGCCAAAGTGACCATCCCCGTCCACCGCCAGATCCTTATACATATGGATTTTTCCATCGTGAACCTGCACCAACTTGTCGGGATCCTCTCCGACCTTGTACGTCTTGATCGTTTTTGACCAGTCGGCCAAATCCTTGCCATTAAAAAGGGAAACCCAAGGTGCCTCAGCCTGCCCTTGCAGGGGGAAAACGATAAGCGCGACAGCGGACATCCATTTGATTAGTTTTTGCATGGGTATCATACAGACTTGCGGTGTGGAAAATTGCAAGTGTATCCATAGCGATAAACTTGCTATACGATTTTGCCATTGATTCACGGTTGTTGGTTAGCTTAGCTTCCGCTGTATGCGCAGCCTGATATGTCGAGCCCTCTGCCTCCTGTCTTTGTTTCAATTTTTAAATGCAGCTCCTGACCCAGCACACTTCAAAGTCGATGTGCTTGCCGAGGGCTTCATCGATCCTCAGGAAATGGTCATGCTGCCCGACGGGCGCATCCTAATCTGCCAGCGCACCGGAGACCTTCGTGTGTGGACTCCGGGGTCGGATCAACTCACGGATGGAGGCTCGCTTGCAGTTGCCGTGAAGATAAAAAACACAGCGCGTGAGTGTGGATTCATCGGCATCACTGCCGACCCCGACTTCGCTAAAAATAACTGGCTGTATTGCTACTACTCGCTGAAAGACACGAGTTCCCACCGCCTTTCAAGATTTACTTTCCGTGATGGTAAACTTGATCTCAGTTCAGAAAAAATGCTTCTTGAAATTCCCAGCGACCGCGAGGATTCGACCTGCCATGAAGGCGGCTCACTTGCCTTTGGCTCAGATCGACTGCTCTATCTTTCCACTGGAGATAACACCAACCCCTTTTCCAAACCCGCCACTCCGATTGAGGAGGACAAAAAGGAGCGCGATGCTCAGCGGTCATCCTCTAACAGCAACGACCTTCGTGGCAAGGTATTGCGTATTCGCGTCACGACCGATGGCAAGGTCGAGATCCCGAAAGGCAATCTGTTTCCTCC
>JBGCEU010000180.1:0-8700 GCA_045106535.1 Akkermansiaceae bacterium
CAAAGTTTCTGATGAAGGCGCGATTTGTGCAACTCTGACTAACGGACTGAATAGCGGCACCATCGAGGGCTACATGCTGCGTCCGATGAACTGCCCACACCATATTAAGATCTATGCCAGTGATCATCACAGCTACCGTGACTTGCCTGTTAGGCTTGCTGAGTTTGGCACCGTATACCGCTGGGAGCAATCCGGTGAGCTTGGCGGCATGACCCGTGTGCGTGGATTTACTCAAGATGACGCTCACCTTTTCTGCACACCGGATCAGGTGGCGGAGGAAGTGCAGAGCTGCCTCGCGCTGGTGAAAAAAGTCCTGCAAACACTCGGCATGGATGAATACAGCGTGCGCTTGTCTCTCCGCGATCCCGATAGCGATAAATACGTCGGTGATGCCGAAAACTGGGACAAGGCGGAAGACGCCCTGCGCCAGGCGGTGCAGACTCTTGGAGTGGATTATACCGAGGAGGAAGGCGAGGCGGCATTCTATGGGCCGAAAATCGATTTCGTGGTCAAGGATGTGATTGGTCGCGACTGGCAGCTCGGCACCGTGCAGGTGGACTACAATCTACCTGAGCGATTTGATCTTTCCTACATCGGAGCGGATAACAAACCTCACCGTCCGGTGATGATCCACCGTGCCCCATTTGGATCGCTTGAGCGTTTCACCGGTCTTCTCATTGAGCACTTTGAAGGGAAATTCCCAACGTGGCTTGCGCCCGAGCAGGTCAGGGTTCTGCCGATCTCAGAAAAATTCAATGACGTCGCCGATGAGGCAGTGGCAGCACTCGCTGATGCCGGCGTGCGTGTGAGCGCGGATCGCAATGCCGACAAGGTGGGTGCCAAAATTCGCCTTGCAAGGCTCGACCGCGTGCCCTATATGCTGATTATCGGAGCACGCGAAGCGGAAAGTGGAGCGGTCTCTGTAAGACACCGGGATCGAGATGATCTGGGTGCCATGCCAGTCGATGAATTTGTCCGTAATATCCAACAGGAAATCGCTAACCGGGAACTTTGATCCCGTTGGTAGCTGTTGATTTTTTTATGCGTATCGATTTTGGCATACTTTGCATTTCCGCACGTCATACAGATGTGTCACAAAACCACGCGTGCAAACCACGTGTCGGTGACCTATTTCCAACGAACAACTAAAGGAGAACACCATAGCTAAACCAAAAAAGAGACCTTACCGCGGACGCCGTGATCTTACGCGCGTCAACGATTTCATCCGTGCGCCTAAAGTGCGCGTCGTTTACGAAGACCAACAGCTCGGCGTGATGAGCGCGCGTGAAGCTATCGATAAGGCAAAGTCTGTAGGGCTTGATCTTGTGGAGGTAGCGCCCAATGCGAAGCCTCCGGTTTGCCGTGTTTGTGACTATGGTAAGTATAAATACGAGCAGTCAAAGCTGAAGAAAAAGAAGGCGAAGACTGTAACCCGCGTGAAGGAAATTAAGCTACGTGTGGGAACGGAAACAAATGATTACAACATCAAGATGGCTCGTACTGAGCAGTTTCTTGAGCAGGGAAATAAGGTGCGTATGCGTCTTCAATACCGTGGGCGTGAAAATGCTCACAAGGAAATTGGTATCGAAGTGCTTAAGCAAGTGGGTGAGGATCTGAAGGACATTGCTAACGTAGATCAGCAGCCCCGTCTCGCGGGACGTGCTGCTACAATGATGCTTTCACCACTGCCAAAAGAGCAGCAGAAACGTCACTTCCTACTTAGCCATGGTAACCTAGTTGATCCCGATGATGAGGGAGATGAGGACGTCGAATTTGATGACGACGATCAGGATACTCACGGCGAAGAGGAATAGGCATCTATGTGCTAAATCGCTCAGAATTCTACACCAAGCTCGATATGGGACCTCTGGGAATGCCCGAACTTATCATCATCGCGGTGTTGGGTGTGGCTCTACTCTCGATTGTGTTTTGGATCTGGATGCTGGTGGATTGCATCAGCAAAGAGCCTGAGCAAGGAAATGACAAGGTCGTTTGGGTGATTGTAATCGCCCTCTTAGGTGCACTGGGAGCGCTGATTTATTTATTCGCTCGGCGTCCTGTTCGAATTCAACAATTTGGACGTTAGCTAATACCACTCCTTAAAACAGACGGGACGATTTCCGAGGTTAATTGGTGCTATGACAAGGCGCGACGAGGGAGTGGTGCGTGCACCATGACTGAGGAGTAACGCAGTCATGGGGACAATTCATCCGGAATCCTGGCTAAACACGAAGTGCACTTTTCAACACCCTAATCAAACCAATCGTCTTGTTTGTTTTAAGGAGTGGTATAAGAGGGGTTTTGCCTCTGATGGGCAACATGGACGGATCAAAAAAACAAGCGCTACTCTTCCTCTTCAATCACGAGTGCCTTAGGTGGAGGACCCGTGCGCGGTTTGTTAGGTTCTGGATCGGCTTCTTCCGGTTTCGTGGAAGGCGTGACTCCGGGGGGTAATGGAGAGCCAGTGTTTACCTCAGTTGCTTTTGGGGGTTGGGTATTCGTAGCAGCAACTTCAGTGGGGTTTTCCGTTGTCTTAGAAGATGGTGGAGGGCTAGCCGGTTCGGGAGGAGTTTCTACATCTGTTTCCTCGGGATCTGTCACCTCCTCTTCAGTTATCCCAGTCAGCATGTGCTCGTATTTGAGATAAGCGTATATGCCGCCTCCAATCAGCAAAGCAGTCACGAGGAAAACGGTTAGCGTTTGGAGAATAGATGTGCCGCCACGTGAGGCCTTCTCATTGCTAGATCTATTAGATTGTTTTTTTTCACGAGTAGAAACCTGTCGTTCTGACGAGCCAACGTGGTCATGTTGATCTTGTAAGTAGCCATGATCATTTACATTAGAAAGAACATCACCTGTTTCAAAAGCTTCAATCCAATCATGGGCGTCTACCCCGAGGAATTCGCTATACTGTGATAAGAAGCTCCGTGCGTATGTTGGGCTTGGAAATATTGAGTAATCGCTTTCTTCAAGAGCCTCGAGAGTAGCCAGCGGGATACGCGTCGAATGAGCAACGGCCTGAAGCTCAAGATCCTTGCTTTCGCGGGCCTTGCGCAGTTGTTCTCCGATGTCAGTCCATTCACTCATATATTCTTGCGAATGAAGAATAATCGCAAACTAGGTATACCTCAAGCCCGGATCACGGGTTTGGGATCATTGGTGCTGTAATCCTGCATAGATGATGTGCTGCGCCGACTGGAAAAGGGCACTAACCAACCGGTAAACACCATTGCGAGAGGCGCGGATACAACCATCCAATGATCCGATATACTAATAAGTGAATAGAGTAGTGGGAAAAACAATACCGCTGTGAGCGCAAATCCGAGGTGCTGGTTGGAGCGTGATGTACCTCTGAGAAAAAATACGATGAATGTGAGATCGAAAAGTATGACAAAATCTGCCCATCGAGGTAAACGTTGTAGTTTGATTTTTTGACTCGCGATCAAGTAGGAGTTGGTCATCGCGATAATCATGTTTAGCTCATCGCGTTGGATGGCATTCGTAGGAATTGTATGCTTTCCTGTAGCATGAATGGTTGCGATGTATGGGTTGGTGACCTCAGATTTTTTACGGGTGATGATAGTGTCCGCCTGTGTTAATGTGGTTCTATTTTCTAAATCGATTGCTGCGGTTCTCGTAGTCTGTCCATAGCTATCGATTGGTATTACAGGGCCATTTTTTCCCAGCCTGATATGCTCGCCGCAATGAATGACAATTTGATCTGGCTTGATGCCGTGTGTCTGCATGATGGTCAGTAGCTCATAGGAAGGAATCATTCCCCTGTTCTCCCAGCGAGCGATCATCGCAATGCGTCCCTCTGCGGGGGGATTGCTCTCAATACTATAAAATCCTGCGAGTGTGCCTCTGGCGCTTCCCGTGATTTGAGGTGTTAGAACTGTGCGGTTAACAACCGGAATAAGTTTGCTGTCACCATGTGTCTTAGCGAATGAGATTAAGGATTTCTCTAACATTTTTGGCATCACTCCTTCCTTGGGGCCACGGGTCACCGCCAAGGGAACAACGGCTGAATCAAAGAGCGCCAGCCTGAGGTCTAGCCCCGCAGCAAGTAGGCCAGGGTCATTTTCCCAGTTCAGACGAGTGGTTATATTGACATGTCTGTATCCTCTGTTGTGCAGGCTTTCGAGGATGACAGCATAGTCGAGCGCAGATGGCGGTATGGTCTCAAAGATTCGCTCTGAGTCGTCTGTAATGGCGATTAACTGGTGAGAAATATCGTCTTTTGGATTTTCTATTAATGTGCTGATCGTAATTCTATCTGACTCTTGATCATATTCATGGATCACGTTGATGGAGTCCTCGGCACTTTTGACTGCGGCATGATCCAGTCCTTGAACCCAAGGTAAATGATGACCAAAAAATAGCACCCCAGCACCGACACCCAGAGCAAGGATGGCGACGGTGATCCGGTGGTTGCGTTTATTTGATTTCATCAAGTACAGGGAGCAGTGGCTCCTCGATGTCTGATCCCGCGATCACATCACGCAGAATAGCACCAGCAGTCGGGATGTGCTGTAAATACCACTCTTGGTGTGGCTGACGGCCGATTTTTGCAAACGCACCCATTGCCTGCATGAGCCTCTGTGCGGCGCATTTCTGAAGGATGGGTGCGATAGGTTCTTCGTCGGAGACATCTTCCCAGAGGTCTAGCAGTTTCTGCCGCTCCTCGGCGGAGTGATTCATGTAGGGATCGTAAATAAGGGACGCGATGTCATATTCTTGCCTGCCACGTCTCATGCCTTGGAAATCAATCAGCCAAGCTTTGCCGTCATTGGCGATGATGTTCTGGCTCTGGAAATCACGGTGTACGAGATTGCGGGCTGAGGCACCGAGGTCTTTTGCCATTTGTGCGAGTGCGGGATGCTCGGATAGCTCGTCGACGATGGCGGGGTTCATCCCGAGGTATTCATCCGCAAGTTGGTCGAAAAAATACTCCTGCTCCCAGCGATACATTGCTGTGTCAAATTCCGGTTGGAACTCAAGATCCTTGGGCGGCCGCGTAAAGAATAGTTTGTCGAGCTGCTCGAATGCTGAACGGTAAATAGGCTCCCGTTTTTCCCACGGCTCGTTCTTCATGCTGAGAAGATCGCTGTCACCCAAGTCTTCAACAAGCGCTACCCGGCGTCCGGGATTGTCATACAGCACTTCAGGCACATTAAAGCCGGCGTCGCGGAGAAATTCGGACACGGGAAGATAGTTCGCATTATCCTTCCGTTCCATCGTGTAGTGGATGCCGATGTAGGTAGGAAATCCTTCCGGCTTGAGGCGAATGATCGTACGTCCTGACGCACCTTTGGTAATTGGCTCCATTACGCAGGTGTGCGTGGGCCCAAGCTCAAGGTGAGTGCGGACGGCGGTCAGAAGGGTATCAGCTGGCATGCAGTGGAGATAAGATTCAAGATGCAAGAGTCAAGAAACAAGAGAAGAAGATGTGATTATCTCGCCTGTGTGCTGGCTGCCGGCCACTACTGTGGCATTTGGCCAGACGATGGTGTCTCGGAGTGACGCATCGGCACCGATCTTTGCACCGGGGCCGATCACGCATGTGTTGTTGTCAACATTCGCACTGGGGTCAATAATGCTAGCCGCGTGGATGGCGTCAGTGCGATCTTTACGCAAGTGCCGGTGAACCTCACGGTAGGCCTCGGGGTTTCCGATATCGAACCAGTCACCCTCGTCGAGCACCACGGCACCGAGTTTTTTCTGCTGAATCAACTCGATGAATGCTGGCACGATCGAAACGACTTCTTCATCTGGGATCATTGGCAATATTTCTGGCTCAACCACATAAATTCCGGTGAACTGATGAGTGCCAGGTTTACAGCTGAGTAGATTACGCATATCGCTGATGCGATCGCCGTCGATGCTGACATTGCAATTGTCGCCATGTGATCGAAGAGCCAGTGTCGCGACATTTCCTGATGTTTCGTGATGCGCGATGAGTGTGGAAATATCGATGTCGGTGAGTATGTCGCCATTATAGACGAGTATGGGTTCGCTACCGATGAATGAGGCGATATTACGAATGCCTCCGCCAGTTTCCAAGAGTATGGGTTCGTGAAAAAATCTCAGCGGGCAGCCTTCAAACTTGCCAGACGGGTAGGTGTTTTGCCAGGCCTCGGGGATATGATGGGTATTGATTGCGAACTTTGAAATTCCAGCAGAAATGCAGTGCCGCAGCGCGTAATTAGCCATCGGCTCATGGAAAATAGGAACCAGCGGCTTGGGTAGCACGTTGGTCAGCGGACGCAGGCGGGTGCCCAGTCCGGCGCCAAGGATGAAGGCCTTACGAATCACGGCGACAAGCTGAGCGGGAAAGGCGAGCTAGGCAAGGTGGAAAGAAAACGGGAAAAGTTATTGATGTATATTAATTAGTATGTGATGTATATGTATCATGAGTGAGGAAATAGATAGAGGGAAAGATGATTTGGCGATGCTGCGTGAAGAGCTTGCCCCCTATCTTGCTGGTTCGTCGTTGCCGGTAGGAATGGGGTTCTCTGAGGCTGGCGAGCCTGCGGGCGATGCTGGTCAGCCTCAGGAAATGGTGCGTACTCAGGTGTATTTGACACCGGCGCAGAGGGATTTTCTTCAAAACGAGGGTAAGCGCAGGGGCGGGTCGATGGCGGCGGCTCTGAGGCAGATTGTGGAGGAAAGGATGCGGCCCGAGGGGACGGCATGGATGGGTAATCCGTTGTTAGATGAGCCTGCCAAGGACCCTGCTTTCGTGGGGGCAGGCTCGGGGAATGCGGATGCGGAAATTTACGGTAGCTACGAGCAGGCATGATCTTCGTTGATACATCATTCTGGGTTGCTTTCCGTGATGAGCGTGACCAGCACCATGAGCGTGCCAAGGTCATCATGGGGGAGCTTTTTCACGGGCGGGTGCCGCTCGTCATTACGGATCATATTTTTGCTGAGACGCACGCTTACTTTGTGAGCTCAGTCCCGAAACGTGAGCAGGTCATACGGGATTTGTTAGATAACCCTGTGGTCAGTGTGCAGGAGGTGGATCATCGTGATCGCAAGCTGGCGCTCGACTGGCTGGGCCGCCACCGCGATAAGGCGTGGTCCTATGTAGATGCGCTATCGTTCGCACTGATCGAGCGCATGAGAATTCCTGCGGCGGTTTCCTTTGACCGGCATTTCGGCCAGCCGGGTGGGTTTAAGCATATTTGTTGAGTAGGACAAGATTGTATCTTGTCGGCAATCCGAGCACACATCCTTTGCATTCACAAAGCCTGCCGACAACTTGCAAAGTCGTCCTACCTACCTAACAAGCTCTCCAGTGCTCGTCGGTCGGGGCTGGGCATGGGCAGGTTTTCCAACTCGCCAAGCGGGTGCCAGGCTCCACCTTTCTGGAGTTCAGCTTGGTCTTCATGGCAGGCGTAGATGCGCAGTGTCACATGGTAGCGGGTGATGCTGTAGGTCGTCTTTAGAGCGAGGGGTAGGTCGAGTGTATCCTCATGTTGACGGCGGGGCAGGTGCCACATGCCTTCGCGCCTTTTTCCATCGCTCTGTTTTTCTAACAAAATACGGTCGTGGCTATCTTGTGAAAAAACGGCAAACTCGTTCGTGCGGGTGATTTTAGCAGCAGGTTTTTTAATTGGTAATCCTGAGGGGGTAGAGCACTGGCAGAACAGCTTCACCGGGCAATGTAAACAATCGGGTGATTTGTTAGAGCAGTTGCTTTGCCCGAGTTCCATCAATGCGGAGTTGTAAGCACGTGGGTTTTTCTCTGGCAGAAGCTCTGTAGCCCACCGCCACAGCTGTTTGTTGCCTGAGGTGGTATCGATACGTTCCTGAAAGTTAAAAAGTCGCGAAAACACCCGCGCCACATTCGCATCCACAATCGGTTGCGCTTCGTTGTAGGCAAACGACGCCACCGCACCCGCTGTGTAGGCGCCAATCCCTGGTAAGGCGCGTATTTTTGCAAATTCACGTGGGAAATTGCCGTCATGATCACGCGTGATGGCTCGTGCGGCTGCGTGCAGGTTTCTTGCTCTGCGGTAGTAGCCGAGTCCCTCCCACGCCTTGAGTATTTCTTGTTCAGACGCCTCTGCCATGTCTCTGGGTGTCGGATAAAGTGCCATGAATCGCGTGTAGTGACCCTTGCCTAACACGGTGGCGATCTGGGTTTGTTGCAGCATGATTTCGGAAACGAGAACTGCCCAAGGATCGTCAGTCTCGCGCCACGGGTAGTTTTTCCCCTCTTTCTCAAACCACTTCACCAGCGCATTCTGAAACGCCCGCGTGTTTTGGAGCGGGTGCTTTTTTGCGGTAGGCTTTTGATCTGGCTCAGGCACGGCGAAAGTCTTTCCACAGAGCAGGGGAATGCCAACTCCAAATGCGGTGAAGGCACCATTTAAAAAGAGTGACTAATTCCAGACGAAGAGCTATCTTCACAAACATATGGTTGGTTGGATAATACTTGGACTCATTGCTGGATTGCTCGCAAAATTTATTCTCCCCGGAAAAGACCCCGGCGGATTGATTGTTACTGTGCTCATTGGTATTGCCGGATCATTTGCCGGTGGTTGGTTGGCTCAGTACCTTGATTTCCTGCCTGCCAGTGCCCCGGGTGCTGTCATGCCTGATTTGGGCAGTGTCGTAACCGCTACCATCGGAGCGATTCTTCTGCTATCAGTTTACCGTAAGATTTTTGGGTAATAAGAAATTGGGAAT
>JBGCEU010000181.1:0-5907 GCA_045106535.1 Akkermansiaceae bacterium
CAGTTCGACACCACACCGGAGTTCGTCGTGCTCTTCCTCCCCAGCGAGGCATTTTTCTCTGCCGCCCTCGGCGAGGACTCCAGTCTGATTGAGAAAGGCGTTGATCAAAACGTCATCCTCGCCACACCCACCACCCTGATCGCGCTACTCCGCGCTGTCGCATTCGGTTGGCGACAGGAAGCACTCGCAGAAAATGCGCGCGAGATTTCATCGATCGGAAAAGAACTCTACACCCGCCTTGGCGCGTTTGCTGGTCATGTGCAGAAACTCGGCCGCAGCCTGAACTCTGCGGTAGGCGACTACAATAAAACCGTCGGCTCCCTCGAAACACGCATTCTAACAAGCGCCCGTAAATTTGATGAACTCGGCGCCGCACCCGAGACATCCTCACTCCCAGACCTCGCCGGAGTCGAAACCCTTCCACGTGAGATCCGTTCCGACCTCCCAGCCCCCGCCGAGGAAACTATCCCCGCAGGTGCCGACTTCGCCATCACCGGCGACGACGACCTTAAACCCGATGCGAATGCCTTCGGTTTCGAAGGCTTCACCGACCCAGAGCCAGACAACCAACCCGACAGCAAGTCCGCCGCAGATGACCTGCGGTCTGCATTTGAATAAACTCGCGCATTTTAAGTCGAAAGATAGACTATTGTATGAGTCAAGGCACACCATATCTCTTACTGATACCAATGCACCTTATTTACATAGCTGTTAATCATCCAGAAACTCATGACGCCCGGCGCGTAGAAGGTTTTCTTTAGCTTGTTCAGCGTGATTTCTTATAGCCTCATCCTCACTATCAAATCCTGCTCTCAGGATGGCTCTTACATCATCAGGCATGAAGTAAATACCGTCACCCTCGTCAAATGATTCTGTGAGCTTTGCGAGACACTCCACTACCTTGGCCGTATGGTCTTCGAGTAAACTGCGCAAGGTTTTTAGATCTATCGTGATTTTTATATCGCGAGCTTGAGCAACATCTAGGATCTTCAGGTAACTGTTCAGCCTCCAGTCAGGGTCGAAGCATTTGGCCTCAAGCCAGAATGTAAATTCTCGCAGTTCTTCTTTTTCAGCGACTTCAAGCCTCCAGTCAAAGAAAGCCATAGCCCGATCTTTGAGTGATTGACCCAGTTTGGGGCTACTGTTGTTGAATGAGCGCCCTATGTGATCAAAGAGATGAGTCCAATATCTACGGTCGCTGGTTGTTTGTTCATAATACCTCTCTAGCAAACTATCTTCGCCTCTTAGCGGAAAAACTTCCCACAAATAGTAGGTGAATAGTTGCTGTCCCAGAGACTCCACCAAATGATCTGATTTTTGCTGTTCAACAATATCCGGTAGATGATCCAGTGCAAAAATGTAGTCGTCTTTCAGTGCGTCATAGATGGCCTGGAAAGGGTTCGTGTAGTGCAGCAAACATCCAAATGCTTCCACCCACGCTGGAAAATTATCCTGAGGGAAAAACTTAGCTTTGTTCTCTGTCGCCCATTGTTGATCAAATGTGAAAATTCCAGCGTAACGTGTCGCTAAGATTGCGTATTCGGGTAGAGTCAATGGATACTCTGTGTTATCAGAGAACCGCTCGTTCAGGATACTGGCAATTTCTGGAACTTCTGCTGCTTCGTCGTAGCTGCGCACCCAATAACCGAATTTAACCAAAGTCTCCAACGCCCGGCTCCTCGTAACATTAATCGCCTCCGTTAATTGGTCATCTCGACTCAGGATGACCGGGTGATCCTCATCCAAGCGATAGCTATACTGAGTGCAGAGTTGGTGGAGTAACTGCGCAATCGATTCCCTGGCTGAGATTGGCACATTGAGATCTTTGCTTAAACAAGATTCGACAAAGTCACCGACAGCGCGACGCGAGCTACCCCAGTCTGGTTTCTCTCGTGACTCTTCGTGCGTCTGCTCACCTTCCTCTTTCGAGCTGTCTGAGTGGGACAGCACCCAGTCGCACCACTTAAACCAGTCGTCAAGCTGATCAAAATTGCTCTCCTTGACGTGTGCTTGTATGGCTTCAATAATGGCTCTGACATATACAGGTCTATCGATGTTATCTTTGTTATCCCACCAGAATTGCAACCTGTTGGTGTCTGGAATGATAGCTTGCTCAAATAATGCTTGGAATTGGCTGGCCAAGGCATGGATGTTGATCTCAATAAAATCGTCTCCTCGTTGACTTTCCTGCCACTCGTTGATGTATTGCAATAGTTCCTCATCACGCTTATTTGCAAGTTCATCTGATTTGATAGGGCTCTGGTAGGATACCGTTCCAGATTTAACTTC
This sequence comes from Akkermansiaceae bacterium, assembly GCA_045106535.1. Lineage (GTDB taxonomy): Bacteria > Verrucomicrobiota > Verrucomicrobiia > Verrucomicrobiales > Akkermansiaceae > Oceaniferula. The sequence continues at coordinate 2,290 of JBGCEU010000181.1, forward strand.
TCCGTAGGGAGCGTAGTCTTCATCCTCCAGTTGACTTCCCTCATGCTCTTCACATAACTCTTGGTAGTAGGATGCGTCTTCACCCGTAAGGATAGCCTCAAATGGTCTAAGCTGCTTCCGATGAAAATAGCGTTTTCGTTGTAGATACCTCTCATCGGTATAATCTGCTCCCAGCCACTCTCGGTAAGCATCCTGCGGAGGTCCGCTTTTAATTAAAGTAACAATGGATGATAGCTCTTCCCCGGTTAGCAGTTCAGACCCATAGCTTGAGCAAGCCTCACGGATCATTCGTTGCATTTCAAAGTGCAGATCCCATTTGTCATACCCTTCATATCCCAGAATGAACTCTCTGATCCACGGCAATACCTGCTCTGTTGTGGCATGGGCATAAAGGTGCTGCCGCAGGCGGCTGAACAATAACCACGGTAGATTCCGTAATACCTGATCCAAAGGCTCTACCATTTCTGGAGATGCCTCATAGACTCTTTCACAAGCGGAGGTCATCGATTTGACCAACATCTGCTTCACGTCTCCATAACTCCGAGTCACTTTGTTTAGCCTGGGGCACCATATCTCGGAAAGATCCTGATCCTTGCCTGATGATATTTGCTCCTCATGCATACTCAAGCGGAGCATGCTCGCAGTAGCATCGATTAGAATGCGAGCCACCTGATAGGGTTCCTGTTCGGTAAGAGGGCAAACTCCGTTCTTGAGAACTTCTTGATAAACCCAAGGGTCAAGTTTGGGCTGAGGTTTAAGCGATGTTCCCCAATCCTTGGGGTCAGCTTTGTGGCGTGCCACCTTTTCCTGAGCTTGAGGGTCTGGTCGAAATTCAACAATCTTGAGAAGAAGTGATTCAGTGAACTCGGCGAACGCTTTCTCAAAGAGGAACGGCATTTTGAGCAGTGCTATGAGTTTATCTTGGTTCCATGTAGCATGATCTACAAAGGCCAATATGTGGTCTTTCATACGAAGAGTTAACTCCGGTTCTCTGGCCTTGAGCACTATATCAACAATACCCTCTGAGACTGTTGGGTTGTCTGATACAGGTAGAGCGTCCAGGACGCTTAATACCTCCTCTGGGATTTGACCATAGACCTCATGCAAGTATTGTAGAGGTGGCCACCAACTAGCCCTCCGCCGACCTTCGGCATCAAGTTCGGCCGCTGGAGGATCACTGAAGTATCCTCCTTCTTTCAGTGGATCAAACCATATCTTATCAGCAGCATGGCGGAAAAAATAGTCGTAGTTCGTTCCGCGAGCCTCAAGCAAACTCATGACTCTCTTAACTTCAATTTCAGTAGCATCATTGCCACGTTGCAAAATGGCTTTGAGTTCGGTCAGGTCTTCGGTCGTAATAGGCTTGGTTGGATCGATAGGTTCCGAATCCAACTTGTCGGAAGACAACTCAGGGGTGAAAGCCTCCACATATTTGTCTAGGTCGGGGAAATGAGCCATGTATCGCCGAATCTCACAGACCCCCCTAAGGTCTCCGTCCTTACTTACAACAGCAATGTTGGCACCCTTTTCCTGGCGGTAAGCATCTAAGGCGCTGACGATCATTGCATCAGGAAACTCATGTTTTTTATCATGAAAGGGGGGCTCGTTGTTGAAATACCAATCAACTACGTCCTCGATGTTTCCTACAAGAGGGAGTGGTTCCACCACAAAATGCGAAGTAAACTCACCCCACTGTTGTTTGAGTTCGTCAAAACACTGTCCCGCTAGATCCTCCTTGCTTGGTAATGTGCCTAGCTCAAGGTTGCTAACCGGATATGTGGCATGAGCTTTGATTACTGACGCTGCCAATTCGTTAGCCTTACGCTGGTAATGACGAAACAGCTCACGTTCCATGATCGCAGGAACCAACAAGCGGATACCTCCCTTTAAGAAAGTCTCTTTAAGCTGATTAAATTCCCTAACATTAAGGTTCATTCGATTTTTGACGAAGACCTGAGTATCGATATAGAGCGCTGTAGGGACGTGTCTCATGATGGTGCAGTTGGCGTAAGCTAACTTATCATTCAAATAGGGGTGATAGAGAAAGAAAAATGGAGGAAAGCAGCCAACTAAGAAAACGGAGTATCCACCGGGCATCAATGTTGAATGATCAGATTGAGGAGTGGGCGGTTGATGAAGAAATAGTGGCGTCCGATTTTGCGGCGTTCTAATAGCCCGTCAGTTTTTAAGATGTCCAGATACTTACTTGCTGTCGGGCGGGAGATACCCAGTTCTTTCATGAGCTGTCTGTGTTTTTGAAGAAAATCGATTTTATTCCATAATCAACTATTTCATGTAAACAAAATGGAAAAACTTTTACATGTATATGTCTATGTGGAAAGATTATCTCGATAGTTTTCCATATAAAAACCACGCTAGATCAGTGCTGAAACACTGATATTGAGCTTCGCGGATGTCTTGCGAATATGCTCCGTATTGAGCTTTCTTTCCCCTCTAAGCAATCGTGAAGCAGTCGAGCGGTCGATGCCGATGAGTTTACCCCATGCGGAGGCGCTCATGCCGATGTTTTCGAGGTGGGCGGCGAGTAACTCGTGTGGCTTGAGCTTAGGTAGCGCGGTGATGTGATTTTCCTCATAGACGGCGACCAGATCGGCGAGAGTCGTTAGGTAGTCCTCCTGATCCTTGGTCAGCTTGTGGCCAGCCATGTGGTCGATGATCTCGGTCACAGCGTCCAGCTCGATGTCGTCATGGATAGTGCGCGGCATGTGGAGTCGGCAGAGTGCGGCATAAATTTTTGGCAGAGCCGAAAACTTAGGCATGGATTTCTTATTTCGTGTGCGGCTCATAGTTCTTTTTTCCAGTGAGGTTTATCGTATTGCGCGTGAGTGAGAATTTTGAGGATGAAAACTTTGCCCGTGTTGTAGTGGATGGCTGTCACGAGGCGATGGTTGTTTCCTGCGATGTTGAAAATGGTAACGGTCTTGCCGCTGGCAACCTGGGCTGCGTCGGCGTGTGGGAATGTTTGTCTGACCTCGGAGATTGATTTCCATCGGGCGGCCTTTGCCACATTGTGCCACGCCGAGAGGGATGCGGCTGCATTCGGATGCTTGCTGGCGTATTCTGTGAGCCTCCGTCGAGTACTGATGTGCATGGCGTCGCCTTCTGGCTCGATACGTTATAGTGTTGTCAAAATGGCACCATCCTTGCGGTTTGTCAAGCCATAAGAGAAATGAAGACTGTTGTCATCTCACGCTTTCCATCGCCTCGACCACTTGGCGGTGGATTTCCTCAGCGAGCTTTTCCTTGGGAGCAGTGAGAAAGTCCTGGTATGTCTGCCGGTTGTAATCGTGCATTGATCCAAGACCCGTTTCGTCTCCTTTTTTAGGATGCATGCCTTCGGGTAAGTTGGGAAAGAAGAGCCATTTGACGATGCCTTCCTCGGGCACTGGTTCGATGAAAAAATCAACGTTAATGCCGTGTTCGTCGGTTTCTGATTTGTAGGCGATTTTCATGCTTAGGTAATAGCGGGTTGCAAGCTAGAAACCATGAAATTCCGTCTGGGTAGTCCTGACAGATTTGATAGAGTGAGCGGCAGGAAAGCATGGCAAAAACTAGCAGAACACGAGGTCGCCGTATTGCGGTGTTTCTTAGCATCGC
>JBGCEU010000182.1:0-24398 GCA_045106535.1 Akkermansiaceae bacterium
TTGGTAACCAACTGAGTCTTTTGGTGCTGAAGGATACGGATCTTCTCCTCGACAGTTTCACGAGTGAGCAAGCGGTAGGCGATCACTTTATTTTTCTGGCCAATTCGGTGCGTCCGGTCAATCGCTTGGTTCTCAACGGCAGGGTTCCACCATGGATCGTAAAGAATCACGTAGGATGCAGAAGTCAGGTTAAGACCCGCACCACCAGCCTTGAGTGAAAGCATGAACACAGATGCATCTTTGGTGGTTTGGAAACTTTCAATGACGCCCTTCCGGTCTTTCGTCTGCCCGGTTAGGTAATGGAAAGGACGGCTCTCCACTTCAAGGCGTGCCTTAATAATATCTAACATTGAAACAAACTGGGAGAACACAAGAACCTTGTGACCCTCCTCACGCAGCTGGTCTAACAAATAGAACAGAGCGTTCATTTTAGCCGACTCGTCCTTAAGGAACTTCGGATCAATCAATCCTGGGTGACAGCAAATCTGACGCAGGCGCATGAGTCCTTGAAGAATAGCAAAAGAGTTTTTCTTGACTGCTTCGTCGGACTCGAAACCTAACAACGCTTTCTGAATTCGCTTAAGTTCTGCTTTGTAGAGCTCGTCCTGGATTCCCTCCATTTCGGCAAACACCTCCTCCTCAGTTCGTGGCGGCAGATCCTTAGCTACCTGGAGCTTAGTCCGGCGCAGAAGGAACGGACGCAGACGGGATGCAAGCCGGCTTTGCGCACTTGGATCTTTCCGCTTATCAAAACGCTTCTTAAAGTAGGCGCGGCTGCCGAGAACACCAGGCATAGCGAAAGCCATCAGCGACCACATGTCCATCAGGCGGTTCTCGATGGGAGTACCGGTCAGCACCAGACGGTTCTGCGCATTGAGGTCACGTGCTGCCTTGGCAGCTTTTGAGTCAGGGTTCTTGATCTGTTGTCCCTCATCCAGGATGGCAGTCAGCCACCTAATCTTGGCAAGTTCTTCGCCGCAGAGCCGAAGTTGGGCGTAGTTCAACACAAAGATATCAACGTTTGTTTCAATTTCCTTGATGTCAAGATCGTCACGGGTGCGCAAGATTTTGATGCGGAGTTCAGGGGCAAACTTTTCAGTTTCCGAGTGCCAGACGTCAATGACGGACTTCGGACAAACTACAAGCGACGGGGCAACATTGTCTATGCCTCCGCGCGTCTTCGCCTCCTCAGCACGAAGCCACAGAAGGTAGGTGATCGACTGAATCGTCTTACCCAGACCCATATCATCAGCAAGTAATCCACCAAAGCGGTTGGTCGCGAGATAGGCAAGGAAGCGGAAACCGTCGACCTGATAGGGCCGCAGCGTAGCGTTGAGTCCTTCTGGCACAGGTGCGTTAACCTCAAGCTGAATATCGCGAGCGCGATCTTTAATACTCTTCCATGCCTTGGGATCAAAGACCTCAGCCGCTTTTGGATCAGCTAGCTGAAGTGCATGCATCCGGTGAGTTTCACCAGTGAGGTCAAACGGATCAAGCCCAAGTCGAGTGACAGCGTCTCTCTGGTCGGCGTCCAGTTTGATCTCAAGACGCATCCAACCACCGTCATCCATCCTAACATATCCGCCGCGAGCAGCGACGAGTGAACGGATCTGAGCATTGGAAAGTGTCACTCCCTCCACGTCGATCACAATACGCAAATCGAACCAATCGATTTCCTGATTAACAACTTCGAAGCGAATCGCAGCGGTTACAGGATCGGCTAGAAGTGTCTGCAGTTTGCCGTCCATTTCAGTGACAAGCGATTCAGGAAGGTTCTTTGCCCACTCAGAGAACTTTTCTGGGAAAAGCTTGGTGATACGTGACTTGAAGGCATCTAACTTCTCATCATAAGTCAGTCCCATTTCCGCCAACAAGGCAGGAACGGGATAAAGATCTTCACGGGCGAAGCGGAGAAGTTGCTTACCCTTGACCGGCTGCTGCTCAACAAGTTCCCACTCATCTTTGATACGCTTCTCTTCGCGGCGCTCTTTTTTCTCAAGCGCCCTAACATCTATGACAAGGTGCTCGGTCTCTGCCGCAGTTAGACCCTGCTCAATCTTCATCTTGAAACGCGGGTATAAGTCCAGATCGGTGACGCGCTTGCGCAGCGATTGAGGTAAGCTTGAGCCAATTTTGCGCAGAAATTCCACCCCTTCGAGGCTATCGATCACATCCTTAGGAATCAGGTAGCGTGGCTGGATCTCAGTCTCAGCCATCCAGCGTGGAGGCCCAGGGAAAACTGTCTCATCTGACTGGTAAAGCACTTCACGTCCCGGCAGCAAGCGCACCGAGTGAGTAACATGCTCGCCAGTTGAGGTGACCAGCTGCAATGCGAAACTGTTAGGCGCATACGGATCGTCTTCACAAATCCATTTCAGCCCTTTATCCACCACTTGAAACTCCCGCTCATCCAGGTTCACCACATAACCCTTAAGTGCAGGTTGGCGGAAAACCCGATTCATGAACTGGCATGCAATCTCCTGATCAAGGTCAAAGCGTGCTTCACCGTCTTTCTGGTAATAGGAAAGAAATTGCTCCCAGAGAAGCTGGCTAGCAGCATCCATGCGCAATGCGGCATCATCAAATAGAGCTAAGTAGCGGTCTACATCGTTCTTTTCGCGGAGTGGTGTCCATTCAGAACCGCTCTCGCGAAACTCGACTCTAGCCTCGTTAATTGTCGAGAGTAAGCGGAACTCTACAGTGACTGGCTTATCGATAGGCGGGCGTTCATTAACGCTCTCGATACGATCATACCATGCAGCAACCTCACGCTCGCGTTCCCACTCGTGCATTTTTTTCTGCACTGCATTGAGATCGGTAACGGCATCCAGGAAACCAGCATATGGCAGTTTCTTTTTGTAGAATGCGTAGGCGATGTAGTTCCAAAATTCGAGAATATCTCCGGGAGGCATCGGCCAAAGCTCAAGTGGTTCATAACTGACGATTTCCCAGCGCGGGTTCAAGCGCACAAGATCGTGATCGTGGATCTCGCCCTCGATCACGTAGCGGCGATAACGCTTTTCCAGTTTACCAACGAAATCAGCTTCTTTGTCATCAAGTTCACGCCCAAGTTTTTCTTCGATGATGTCGATAATGGGTGTGTCGTCGAACTCATTCGGGCTCTCTGGAAGATCCTCACCACGATGCATCCGCTCGACCATAGTGGCATACATGCAGGCACCGGCGATCATTTCATCCTCGGCTGTCGAGCTACCAAACCAGCGATTACCTTGAAGTCTGAGACTTGTTCGGAATGTGCCAGTAGAATCCTCTACGCGCCCTTGGATAAATAAATGATTACCAAAGATTTGGGTGACTGCACCCTCTTGCTGTAATGCCTCGCCTCGATCGCGGGCTTTTTCTGGAAAGCTGTTTAGAAAGTTGAGTGTCGCTCTGTCTGGATTCATTCCCGTTTTGATTTCTCGTTGATTTGTCGCCCCATATTAAGGAGATTCCCACGCAGTGAAATGCCTGTCATTTTCTAAGGCATCCGTCATACGTAACGCTGGATCAAAACTACCGGAGACGTTGTCCGGCAGATACAATCCAGCGACTTGGGGGAGGTATTCTATACCTGTTTTTCTAATTCAGGCAATAAAAAGCCGTCAAAAACCTCATTCTGCAATATATCTGGAACTATGCACCAGCCTGATCAGACACCCATCGGAGATATCCGGCATCACCATCAGCCACTGGTAGAGCGAGAATTTCAGGCTGATCATATGGGTGGAGTGCCTTTAACTCGGCACTCAGCTGAGCAAATGTCGAGCGTTTCGTTTTAAAGACTGCCAATATTTCGGTGTCCTTACACATCTTACCTTCCCAAGAATAAATTGATTCCACACCAGGCAATAAATTGACACATGCAGCGTATTGCCTTTCGACAAGATGTGTGCCAATCTGTCGCGCCTTCTCTGCATCGGGGAAAGTACACAAAACCACCATCACTTCAGTCATGTCTTCATGGTAAGTGGGGCTCAGTAATTCTGCAATGAAATCTGGATTTTTAGATAAACTCATCGAACGGCTCGATCAGGTTGAGCCTGAGGAAGTTCAGCGTCTGGTGATGAGACTGGTGCGAGAGAAAGGCTTCATGGAAAGCGTTTTCGAGGCGCTCCAAGAAGGAGTTCTGATTCTTGATCCGGATGGGCAAATCACCTTCGTCAACAGATCCGCCTCACGCATATTCGGGGTCGATCCAGTGAAGTGCATCGGCCAAAATCTGTCCCGCACGATCCGTGGATTCGATTGGCAAAAACTGGCTGATCCGGGGCGGATTGTAAGTCGCGATCTGGAAATTCTTTACCCGGAAAAACGTTTTCTTAATTTCTACCTATCACCCTTGCGTGGCGAGGTGGAAGCTGATGATCATCTGCTTGGTTACGTCCTATTAGTAAGGGACATTACACGATCACGCAAACAGGCTGAAGAAGATGTAGAGAGCGAAAAACTCAACGCCCTAACGCTGCTTGCTGCTGGCGTAGCGCATGAGATTGGCAATCCATTAAACTCAATGGACATCCATCTGCAACTTCTTGAACGCAAGCTCAACAAGCTCCCTCGCGAGGAACAGAAAGATCTACAGAAGCACCTAACAACCGCCCAGGAAGAAATCCGCCGCCTAGACACCATTCTTAAGCAGTTCCTCCAAGCCATCAGACCCACACAACCACAGCGTGATCCACTGAATATTCACGATTTATTGAAAGAAACCCTGGAGCTGTTAGAGCCTGAACTAGAGCAACGCGGGGTTCAGGTATCATTAGATCTTTCCGACCAAATGCCGTCCCTCCCCATGGATGGAACTCAGATCAAACAGGCACTTTACAACCTTTTGAAAAACGCATTCCAATCCCTCTCGGCGGAGGGTGGTAGAATCGACATAGCCTCTCGCACGACGGAATATGAGGTTGAAATCATGATTCACGACCATGGATCAGGCATCTCGCCCGAAGTCATGGGGTCTATCTTCGAACCCTATCATAGCACCAAGGAATCGGGCACAGGACTCGGGCTTATGATTGTAAGAAGAATCATCAGAGAACATGGTGGTGAGATCGAACTCGAGAGCAAAGAGGGCGAAGGCACCACAGTAACCATCTCGCTACCACGCCAGAACCGCAATATCCGTCTGCTTGAGAACAAGCCAACCTCGGTGATCGATCTGTAACCAACTCATCCCGTGCCTACTAATTCATGAACCCTGCCACTTTACTGATCGTCGACGACGAAAAATCCACGCGGGATGGTCTGCGTATGGCTCTTGAAGAACAGTTCGATTGCTATGTTGCGTCCGGCATCAAAGAGGCAATGACGATCATGAAATCCGAGCCGATCGATCTGCTGCTGACAGATCTACGTTTGTCAGGAGAAAGCGGCATGGATTTGTTAGACGCGGCGCTCACTCTGCCCAAGCCTCCTGTGGCCGTGATGATGACCGCGTATGGCTCAGTCGACACCGCTGTGGAAGCGATGCGCAGAGGCGCGTGGAACTTTGTTACCAAACCACTCAACTTAGATGAGGTAGAACTGCTTCTAAAACGCGCACTCAATAATCGCTCACTTGAAAAAGATAAAATAAGGCTGGAAAAAGAAAATCGTGATCTGCGTGAGAAGTCGGGTAGTGCGAAACACGGGCTCGACCAGTTGATCGGCAAGTCAGATGCCATGCTGAAAGTCGGAGAGCTAGTTACCCAAGTAGCTCCTACTCGAGCGACCGTGCTGATCGAAGGTGAGAGCGGAACAGGTAAAGAACTCGTCGCTCACGCTGTGCATCATCTAAGCGGGAGACCCGCAGAGAAAATGCTCGCTGTGAATTGTGCCGCATTGTCGCCGCAATTGCTGGAAAGCGAGTTATTCGGACATGAAAAGGGAGCTTTCACCGGAGCCACGCAAAAACGTGTGGGTAGATTCGAGCAAGCCAATGGCGGCACTCTTTTTCTGGATGAAATTGGGGAAATCGATCAAGCAACCCAAGTAAAACTCCTACGTGTGCTTAGTGAGCGCACCATCGAACGTGTAGGATCTAACCAATCAGTCAAGGTGGACGTCCGCGTCATCGCCGCCACCAATAAGAATCTCCGCGAACTCGTCGCCAAAGGTGAGTTTAGGGAAGACCTTTTTTTCCGACTGAATGTAGTTAGCATTCCGATGCCGCCCCTCAGAGTGCGCAAAGAAGACATTGTCTTACTGACACAGGCGTTCTTGCGTGAGTTCTCATCTGAAAACAGTAAGGAACTTAAACCTCTGACAGATGAGGCACTGATTACACTCCAGGCCTACTCATGGCCGGGCAACGTCAGAGAACTCAGAACAGCCATCGAGCATGGTGTTGTCATGAGCAATGATAATCACATTCATGTCTGCCACCTACCCCATTTTTTATCATCTGCCTCAGATATAGCGCTGAGGGAAATACAGATACATGACCCTCACAGTGAAAAGGATGAAAACTCGCTTGCTTCCAGCGATGAATTCAACTTGCATGTGCTGGAGCAGCGCACGATTGAGCGCGCACTCCAACACACCAGCAACAACAGGACGGACGCAGCACGCCTTCTGGGCATCAGCCGCCGAACCCTGCAACGCAAATTGAAGCAAAACCCCTAGCTTCTCCCCCCATAATAACGATCATACATGAGCATCTCCAATAACTCAGGTTCATACGACGCGGCTAAAATTATCCGCCGTGCTACTTTCTTTGTCATCCTCCTTGGACTGGCGACGATTTCCATCTTCTTCACTTTCCAAGGTCTGTCTTCGCCACGTGCCATGGAGCAAGCCCAGATAGGCCGGGAAATTGCCCGCGGAAATGGCTACACGACGAAAGTCATACGCCCAGTCGCCCTGTGGCAAATGAAAGAGGCCAGCGATGGTGACATGCCAAGCCTTGAGAATTTACCAGATACGTATCACGCACCTCTCAACCCCTGTGTTTATGCAGCAGTGCTTAAAGCTACAGATGCTGGCGATAACAAAGCGTGGAGAATGCCACCGCGATCAAATATATATCAGCTCGACCGGGTCATCGCTGTGACTTGCGCTATTTTTTTCCTGATTGCTATCGGGGTAAACTATTTGCTCGTTGCGAGGATATTTGACACCACAATTGCGGCCACAGTGGCGCTTCTGATGCTTTTCTGTGAGCTGATGTGGGACTTGTCACAGTCGGGTCTGCCACAAATGCTCATGCTGATGCTTTTCTCATGTGCTATGTTCTTTGTCTGGAGAGCCGTCGAAAATGCTGAGGAAAATCGCCCCGCCCTCACATCCATACTAATTTCAGGTGTCTTCATGTGTCTGCTTGTCCTCACACATTGGATCACCATTTGGATCTATATCGGCTTTGTTATTTTCGCCGCCTTCTACTTCAAACCTCGAGGTGTCATAGCTGCTCTACTAGCTGGATTACTCGCTGTTTTCATCACCCCGGTGGTTTACTTCCTCTATCTGAGCCCGACTGGCAGCCCCTTCGGAACAGCCTACTACGTCATCCATGACGGCCTAGGCATGTCTCAGGACTCGATCATGCGAGCCCTTTCGCCGGCTGGACAAGACCTCGGACTGCGCGGTCTCCTGCTCAACATTCTTGCTACCACACTCCGCCAAATTACCGAATTGCACAAAAACCTTGGTGCCATTCTAGTAGCTCCGTTGTTCTTTGTGGCACTGCTGCATCCTTTCAAACGATTCTCACTTGGTGCATTCCGCTGGCTCATTCTATTGATGTGGGTCTTCGCAAGTCTCGGCATGTCCATATACGGACTCAGGCAAGGTGCCATGGATCCCAACCAAATTCACATTCTGTTTGCCCCATTGATGGCAGCATACGGTTTAGCAATGGTTTCCATCCTCTGGGCTCGTCTGAATATTCCTCAATCAATGAATGCCCTGCGCAGTGCTCATCTTGTTCTCATTGTCGCAATTAGCGCCGGCCCGATGCTGCTCTCCATTCCTCAGAAAATTCAGATGGGCATCCGAGCGGAAGGTCGCGGTGGATTCCCCCACTGGCCACCATACATCCCCAGCGTCTACAATCGGATTTTAGCAGACAATACTGGCATCAAGGATGTCGTAATCAGCGACACACCATGGGCAGTTGCATGGTATGCCGACCGCATGTCCGTGTGGCTGCCACAGGATCTTGATCAAATCGAAGAAATTGAGAGTCTTGCTAAAACACAACAAACCCCTGTGAGTGGTATCCTCATCACTCCCTATTCATATGGTAATTCTAATATTTTAAATGCTGTAGGAAACAACAGCGCCCCATACAACAAACTCTACCCACTAGTCATGGGAGCATGGGGATATAGAGGGAACTCACCTAACTTCATGGATAGCCATCCAAAATTCAGATCTCTATCACAGCGCTTTCCACATAAACAGCCTCTCTACGCTGACGGGCAAATCATGCTGTATTCCGCTCGCCCAGTAACACGCTCGTCCGACTAATCATAGACTGCTCTATGCCACCAAAAAAAATAGAGAAGCTACCCAGTTTCGAACAAGCTCTGGAAGAACTCGAGGAAATGGTCGACACCATGGAATCGGGAGAGCTAGCGCTGGAAGAGTTAATTACCTCTTACGAGAGAGGGGCTAAGCTGGTTTCGCATTGTGAATCTGTCCTTGACGATGCACGAAAGCGGCTCGAACTCATTACCATCAATCCAAAGTCGCCAAATGATGGCGCCAAAGAATCCACACCCAGTGCGTCCTCCGATGATGACGCGCCATCACCCACTTCTAATGACGACGAAATCCGGCTCTTTTAAGCTCCCTGAACTCCTCTCTCAAATCAATGACCCCGAAGATGTCAAGGCTCTGCCAGCTGACAGACTCGATGATCTTTGTGAGGAAATAAGGCACACGCTAATTCATTCACTCTCCAAGACCGGTGGCCACCTTGGCCCGAACCTTGGTGTGGTGGAATTGACCACTGCACTACACAGGGTATTTGACAGCCCTGACGACAAATTTTTGTTCGATGTCTCGCACCAAGGATACGTGCACAAAATGCTCACAGGGCGGGCAGACAAGATCAATACCATTCGCACACCGGGAGGCCTAAATGGTTTCCTTTTGCGCACAGAGTCTGAACACGATTGCTATGGCGCAGGTCACGCTGGAACCGCACTCTCTGCCGCACTGGGCATGGCTTCGGCTCGCGATTTAAAAGACGACGACAACCATGTCGTAGCCGTAGCTGGTGATGCTGCATTCACCTGTGGCCCGACTCTTGAAGCCCTCAACAATATCGCGGATACGACTAAAAAATTCATCGTTGTTCTAAACGACAATGAATGGTCAATTGATCGGAACGTTGGTGCCATCGCTAAGTATTTCAATGCGCTGCAGACCCACTCGACGTTTTCATCCGTGCGGCACAAGGCCGCTGAGTTTGTAGAGAAAATTGGTGGTAAGAGCGTGCGGAAAATCGCTCACAAGATCGAGCGTAACGCCAAAAACCTCATTCTCCCGAACGTTCTATTCGAGAAGTTCGGCCTGCGCTATTATGGACCCATTGACGGCCATGACCTCCCTCTATTGATACGCACATTTGAGTATCTCAAAGAACAGGATGAACCAGTGATTCTCCACATCATCACGGAAAAGGGTCGCGGCTACGAACCTGCATTGGAAAACCCAGGTAAGTTCCACGGACTGGGAACTTACAAAATCGAGGATGGCTCCACTGCCGCAGCAGACAATCCCACTTACTCCGAACTGTTCGGCAGAGCCGTGACAGATTTCGCCAAAAAAGACAAAACAATCACCGCTATCACGGCAGCTATGCCAGGCGGAACGAAACTAGAAGTCTTCAAAAAAGAACTACCCGAGCGCTACTTCGATGTCGGGATTGCCGAGGAGCACGCAGCTCTCTTTGCCTGCGGGCATGCTACTCAGGGGCTCCGCCCATTTCTCGCCATCTATTCGACCTTCATGCAGAGAGCCATCGATATGATCATCCATGATATGGCACTCCAAAACCTGCCTGTTAGAATGTGCATGGATCGCGGAGGCCTATCTGGCGATGATGGCCCAACTCACCACGGTCTGTTTGACATCGCCTACCTTCGTGGCATTCCTAACATCATTCACATGCAGCCGAAGGATGAAGATGAGTTCATCGACATGCTATGGACAATGGCGAATCACGATGACGGCCCCACCGCTATCCGCTACCCACGCGGCGCAGGCATCGGTAAGAAACCAAAAGACGAACCCGCCCTGCTAGAAATTGGAAAAGGCGAAGTCATCCAGGATGGTAATGACATAGCCATCATTAGCCTGGGTCACATGTATGAAACAGCTATTGAAACCAAGGACAAGCTGGAGGCTCAAGGACACTCAGTGGCAGTGATCAATCCCCGCTTCATCAAGCCGCTAGATGCCACACTGATACTCGAATACGCGCGCAAATGCCGTGTCGTAATCACCATGGAAGACCACGTTCTTAACAATGGATTTGGCGCAGGTGTGGTAGAGCTCCTTAGTGATGAAAAAGTGAACACTCCAGTCGAGCGTATCGGCTGGCCGGACAGCTTTGTCGACCACGGAAAGGTGGAGGAATTACGAGAAAAGCACGGCCTAACAGCAGACCATGCCGTATCGCTGATCTCACCGCATATGCAGTAAGCCCAACCAGCGCCTCTTGAGCGCTTGATTTCCCTGTAATACGTGTGATGTTCGTGAAACATCATCGCCGAATTTGCGTATCGATGTGCAAGTATCTAAATTCATTTACATCATGTATATTTCCAGAAAACGTGTTGCGATCCTAACCATTGGAATAATATCCGTGGCGCTCGTTGCCTGTGAAAAAAAGCAGTCGGCAATTAGTGTTGATTCTCAGGCAGACAAGACGAGCCAAGAGGTAGTAGAAAAGAAAAAAAACCTCACACTGATTTCAGCCGACGAGCCGGTTTCGTTCAACGAACACGTTCAGCCCATTCTATCTGAATACTGCTACCACTGTCACGGCCCTGACAGCGGCTCCCGACAACCGGAGAAAAACCCACTGCGTCTGGACATAGAGGCGGACGCCTTCTTACCACGTGAAAATGGCAAACCAGTCATTATCAAAGCCAACCCCGACGAGTCGTATCTGATTGAGCTTATTGAATCGACCGACAAGGAGCTAATGATGCCCCCGCATCCGGAGACAAATCCTCACGGCAAGTTAATGAAGCCAGGAGAGATTGCCTTACTACGCCGCTGGGTCAAGGAGGGTGCCGAGTTTGAAGATCACTGGGCGTATATTTCGCCGAAAAAGCACGAACTCCCCGAAGTCAAAAATGAAGACTGGGCAAAAGAAAACCCAATCGACCGATTTGTTGCGGCAGAATTTGAGCAGGCCGGACTTGAACCCAGCCCTGAGGAAAAACCTGCCCGCCTCTACCGTCGACTTTTCTTTGACCTAACTGGCCTTCCACCGACAAATGACGAGCTTCAAAAACTCCTCGATGACGAACGCGAGTTCAATGTCATTTACCGCGAAACAGTCGACAAGTTACTCAATACAGACGCCTATGCCGAGCACTGGACCCGCCACTGGCTCGACGTTGCCCGTTACGCAGACACACACGGCATTCACATCGATAACTACCGCGCTATCTGGCCTTACCGAGACTGGGTGATCAATTCATTCCGATCCAACATGCCATTCGATCAGTTTACACGTGAGCAAATGGCTGGTGACATGATGCCCAATGCCACCGTGGATCAAATCGTCGCCACAGGATTTAATCGGTGCCTACCGACAACTGGAGAAGGTGGTGCCATCGCAGACGAATATAATGCCATCTACGCCCAAGACCGCACCGACACCACTGCCGCTGCATGGCTCGGTCTCACAACAGGCTGCGCAGCGTGTCACGACCACAAATTCGATGCCATTTCGACGAAGGAAAACTACCAACTGACTGCGTTTTTCAGAAACACGCCGATGTCTGCGCTTGATGGAAACAATGCTAACCACCCGCCGAACATTAGGCTTTTTTCAAACCCTGAGGATGAGAAAGATCATGCAAAGTTAACTAAATCCGTCGCTAAGCTGCAAAAACAATATGACCAACTAATTAAGGCAAATGACAAAGCATTCAAGGAATGGAAAGTCAAACTTGCTCAGGACACGGATGAGAAGAATAAAAAATTACAGCAACTAGCAGCTAAAGAAAAACCGTCACGTCGTGATCTCAGAACGTTGAAAAACGAGTTCTTCCGTGTTGTATTTCCAGCATCAAAAAAATTACACGGTGAGTTAAATACCGAGAAAGAAAAACTGAACCCAATCGAGAAGCGCAGCCCAATCACATTGGTGATGAAGGAAAACGCTGACAAAACGCCGTTTGCCAACATCCTCATCCGCGGCAACTACTCGGACAAAGGAGACAAAGTCACACCAGACACTCCCGCTTCGCTACCTCCCATGGGTGACCTACCCAAGAACCGCCTTGGGCTAGCTCAATGGCTTACCCAGCCTGAAAACCCATTACCTGCACGCGTTACCGTGAACCGCTACTGGTATTATCTCTTTGGTCGAGGCATCGTGGAGACCACAGGCGACTTCGGCGTGATGGGCTCACGACCCACCCACCCCAAGCTACTCGACTGGTTAGCCGTCGATTTTGTTGAAAACAACTGGGATCTCCACCACCTGTTGCGCACCATTGTCACTTCATCGACCTATCGCCAAAGCTCCGTCATTTCCGCTAAACAACTTGAGCTTGATCCTGAGAATATCCTGCTCGCACGCGGGCCACGCTACCGTCTGGATGCCGAACAAATCCGCGACCTCGCATTAAAAGCATCTGGCTTACTGAATAAGAAAATCGGCGGCCCATCTGTGAAACCCTACCAGCCGGATGGCATCTGGTCTGCGGTAGCCATGCCCCAATCAAACACAAAAAATTACCAACGCGATAGCGGTGAGAAACTCTACCGCCGCTCACTCTATACATTTTGGAAACGAACCGCTCCTCACCCCTCCATGGAAATCCTCAACGCACCTGTTAGGGAAATATCCTGCGTCCGTCGTGAGCTAACTAACACACCTCTGCAAGCATTTGTCATTATGAACGACCCCCAGTTCGTAGAAGCCTCACGCCGCCTCGCAGAACGCGCGCTCAAGGAGGCCAAGACCACAGAGAACCGTATCAACCTGATTGCATCAGCACTGCTCGCTCGACCCATGAGTAATGACGAGCTTGATGTCGTTAAACTGACCCTCGGCCGAGCCAAGGAGAAATTCACCGCGACACCTGAAGATGCACAAAAGCTCATCAATGTTGGAGAATCTAAACCTGACGCCAATTTACCAGCACCCGAACTCGCCGCCTGGACGATTATTGCCAACCAGATCCTCAACCTGGACGAAACTCTGAAAAAGTAACACCGCCATGAACCCAACTGATCTCAGAAAAACCGTTGATCTTCACGATACCGCGCTGACCCGTCGGCAATTCTTCCGAAAGAATGCCATGGGCTTGGGCAGTGCGGCACTTGCATCACTGCTACCAAGGGAGCTGATGGGAGCTATTTCAGAGGGGAAAACTGGCAGTTCTCACTTCCCCGCTCGCGCCAAGCGCGTCATCTACATTTCCCTGATCGGTGCGCCATCTCAGTTCGAGACCTTCGATTACAAGCCGAACCTAAAAAAAGAGTTCAGTAAGGACATCAAAGATTTTCTGGTGAAGTCCGGGCAGCGCCTAACAGGAATGACCTCGGGTCAGACGAAATTCCCAGTTGCCCCTTCGTTCGTTGACTTCAAGCAATACGGCGAGAGTGGCACATGGATTTCAGACCTACTTCCCTATCATGCCAAAATGGCGGACGACATCTGCGTGGTCAAATCCATGCATACGGATGCCATCAACCACGAGCCGGCAAATCAGCTTATGTTCACCGGTAGTATGGTTGCTGGTCGTGCCTCTATGGGTTCATGGTTATCCTACGGACTTGGCTCGCTCAATAAAGACCTTCCCACGTTCTGCGTGCTCCATGCTCAGCACTCCAGTAGTGGTGGTGTGCAAGCTATCTCTTCACGTCTCTGGGGCTCGACCTTCCTTCCCGGTAAGCACGCTGGTGTGAATCTGCGGACTCAAGGCGACCCCGTGCTCTACCTCAAGGATGCACCCGGCATCGACCGCAAGCTACGCCGCGAAATGCTTGATGGCTTATCTGCTCTCAATTACAAGAGTCTTGAAAATGTTGGTGATCCAGACATTCAGACCCGCATCCAGCAGTATGAAATGGCATACCGCATGCAGATGTCCGTCCCGGAACTCACTGACATGTCCGAGGAGACTGAAGAAACTTACGAGCTTTATGGCCCCGACTCTAAAAAGCCCGGCACATTCGCCTACTCCGCACTCATGGCGCGCCGACTCGCTGAGCGTGGCGTGCGTTTCACACAAATTTTCCACCGCGGCTGGGATCAGCACGGAAATTTACCACGCAATATATCCTTACAGTGCAAGGACGTTGATCAAGGGGCTTACGCACTGATCCAAGACCTGAAACGCCGTGGGATGTTAGATGATACACTCGTGATCTTCGGTGGTGAGTTTGGACGCACCGTCTATTCACAAGGAACACTAACTGACAAAAATTATGGGCGAGATCATCACCCACGCGCATTTTCAATGTGGCTGGCAGGAGCAGGCGTCAAAGGCGGCATGACCTATGGTGACACTGACGACTATTCATTCAACATTACCACGCCAGATCAGAAAGTTCATGTCCGTGATCTCCACGCCACCATCCTCGAGCGATGTGGCATGGATCACCATAAGCTGACATTCAAACATCAGGGTCTCGACTTCCGACTCACGGGCGTAGAGCCTGCCAAAGTGGTCACTGACATTCTTGATCACTCTCACTTGTCCTAGCCTCAGCTATTTGGTAGGTGTTCATGAAACATCAGCAGTAGATTTGCGTATCAATGCGCAGAGGAAATTGACGCCTATCACCATGTGCATTGCCAAAAAATATATTGCCGTAACCTCCGTGGGGATACTTGCCTTGGCTATTGTTGCTTGTGAAAAAAAACAGCCTTCAAGTAACTCGCAGCCTAACGCAAAAAAGAGCACACAAGACAACTCAGCCAAGCCGGAGAATGTCACCTTGGTGTCGGCAAGCGAACCCGTTTCGTTCAACGAGCACATCCAGCCCATCCTCTCGGAAAACTGCTACCACTGCCATGGCCCAGACAGCGGCTCACGCCAACCTGAGAAAAACCCTCTACGCCTCGACATCGAGGCCGATGCCTTTACTCCCCGCGAGAACGGCAAACCCGTCATCATAAAAGGCAAACCAGACGAGTCCTACCTCATCCAACTCATCGAATCCAAGGACAAGGATCTCGTCATGCCTCCGCATCCGGAGAAAAACCCTCACGGCAAGGTAATGAAGCCAGAGGAAATCGCCCTGCTTCGTCGCTGGGTGAAGGAAGGCGCAACATACGAAGACCATTGGGCATACATCGCACCCAAGAAGCATGACCCCCCGGAGGTCAAAAATATGGATTGGGCAAAAGAGAACCCGATCGATCGCTTCGTTTCTGCTGAATTTGAAAAAGCAGGCCTCACACCCAGCCCTCAGGAAAAACCCGCCCGCCTTTACCGCCGACTCTTTTTTGACCTTATCGGACTTCCGCCGGCCAATGACGAGCTGGAAAAACTTCTAGCAGACAGCCGTGATTTCGACACGGTATACAATGAGACAGTCAACAAACTGATGGATACCGATGCCTACGCCGAGCATTGGGCACGTCACTGGTTAGACGTCGCTCGCTATGGCGATACCCATGGCATTCACAACGATAACTATCGCTCCATCTGGCCTTACCGCGATTGGGTAATTGGAGCTTTTCGTGAAAACATGCCTTTTGACCAATTTACTCGCGAGCAGATTGCAGGAGACATGATGCCCGACGCCACTACCGAACAAATCGTCGCCACTGGCTTTAACCGCTGCTTACCCACCACAGGTGAAGGTGGCGCTATTGCGGACGAGTATAATGCCATCTACGCACAAGACCGAACGGATACGACTGCTGCCGCGTGGCTAGGCCTAACAACGGGTTGCGCGGCATGCCATGATCACAAATTTGATGCCATATCGACCAAGGAGAACTACCAGCTCACCGCATTTTTCCGCAACACCCCGATGGCGGCTCTAGACCGCAACAATGCCCTGCACCCACCCAACATTAGGGTGCAAAGCAAGGAAGAGAAAGCAAAGTCCGATGCACTCGCCAAGCAAATAGCTAGTGCTGAAAAAGCAGTCGCCGATCACAGCAAGAAAGCCGAAGCCGCATTCCAATTATGGCTCGGGCAGGAGAAAACTAAAATCGCCGACATGGAAAGTCTGCATGGCAAGGTATTAGAGCTACCGCTGAACGACAAAGGCGTAGGCATTACCGACAGCTCAGGCAAAGCTCACAAATCAGAGAAGCCTGTGAAATGGGTTGACGGCCCAGTCGCCAAGGCGGTGCACCTCGAAGGCAACGCAATTTCAATCCAATCAGCTCCATCATTCGAGGGGAACCAAGCATTCTCCTACGGTGCCTGGCTAAATTTACCTAATCGTGGCGTTGCTGGATTGATCGCTAAAATCGACGTAGACGACAAGGATCGAGGATTCGACCTCTGGGTGAATGGCAACAAAATCTACGCGCATATCATCAGTGAATTTCCTAACAATTGCATCAAGGTCATCATGCAAAATCCGTTTCCACACCGGAAATGGTTTCACGCCATGGTCACCTACGATGGCAGCCGCAAGGCATCGGGTGTAAAAATCTACATTGATGGCAAATCAGTCCCGCTCGGCATCATTCACGACTCACTCCAAGGCAGCATCACTAACAAGTCTCCTCTCACGCTAGGTCGACGCCATAAGGATCAACACGCACGTTACATGCAGGTTGCTAATCTCCAGATCTACAACCGCGCACTGACTCCGGAAGAGTGTGTCAGCCTGGGGAGCAACTCTCTGATCAATCAACTGATCGCACTTGATTCACCTGGCGTGAAACAACTCCAGAAAATCCGTGACCATTACTTCAAGATGGTCGACACTAGGCACCAAGCACTGAGTAAAAACCTAGCCGCCTTGAGACAGGAAAAAGCTTTGCTCGATAAAAAAGCCCCCATAACCCTTGTAATGAAGGAAAACGAGGGCAAGGAACCCTTCGCTCATATTCTCATTCGAGGTGGCTATGCCGACAAAGGCGAGAAGGTCGCTCCGGATACACCAGCATCGCTCCCCTCCATGGGTGATCTCCCCAAGAACCGCCTCGGCCTAGCTCAATGGCTCACCAAACCCGAGAATCCACTTCCAGCGCGTGTTACTGTAAACCGCTATTGGTATTACCTCTTTGGACGCGGCATCGTAGAAACTACTGGCGACTTCGGAGTTATGGGTTCACGTCCAACTCATCCAAAACTGCTAGATTGGTTAGCGGTCGATTTTGTTGAAAACAATTGGGATCTTCACCACCTGCTGCGCACCATCGTTACCTCCTCGACCTACCGCCAAAGTTCGGCGATTCCTACAGAGCAACTTGAAATAGACCCTGAAAACAAATTCCTCGCACGCGGCCCACGCTACCGCTTGGATGCCGAGCAAATTCGAGACCTCGCCTTGAAAGCCTCCGGCCTACTCAACAAGAAAATCGGTGGCCCATCGGTAAAACCTTATCAGCCAAAAGGCATTTGGTCGTCCGTTGCCATGAAGGGGTCTAACACGCGTTTTTACAAGGAAGACAAAGGCGAAAATCTTTACCGGCGTTCACTTTACACATTCTGGAAACGCACAGCCCCCCACCCAGCCATGGATATCCTCAACGCACCTGTTAGGGAAATTTCCTGTGTTCGTCGCGAGCTAACCAACACTCCGCTACAGGCGTTTGTCATCATGAACGATCCGCAGTTTGTGGAAGCCTCACGCCGGCTTGCCGAGCGAGCTATGAAAGAAGCCAAGACGGCTGAAGCACGCATCAACCTCATTGCCACTGCATTGCTTGCCCGACCTATGAGCAACGATGAATTCAAAGTAGTTCAATCAACCCTGAATCGCGCCAAGGAAAAATTCACCGCAAAACCTGAAGCTGCCAAAAAGCTCATCTCAGTCGGAGAATCCACACCTGACGCAAGTCTATCAGCACCCGAACTTGCCGCTTGGACAGTCGTTGCCAACCAAGTTCTTAACATGGACGAAACCCTGAACAAGTAGCACAGCCATGAATTCAACTGACCTCAAAAAAACCGTTGATCTCCACGACAACGCTTTTACTCGCCGACAGTTCTTTAGGAAGAATGCCATGGGGCTAGGTGGTGCGGCGCTCGCATCTTTGTTACCCAAAGAATTGATGGGTGCCATTTCCGAGGGGAAAACAGGCACGTCGCATTTCCCAGCCCGCGCGAAAAGGGTAATCTACATCTCCCTGATCGGAGCGCCATCTCAGTTCGAGACATTTGACTACAAGCCCCACCTCAAAAAAGAGTTTAAGAAAGACATCAAAGACTTCCTTGTAAAATCTGGCCAACGCCTAACAGGCATGACGGCTAAGCAAGCCAATTTCCCCGTCGCGCCGTCATTTGTCGATTTCAAGCAATACGGCGAAAACGGCACCTATATCTCCAATCTCCTTCCCTATCATGGAAAGATGGCGGATGACATCTGCGTCATCAAATCCATGTACACGGATGCCATTAACCACGAACCGGCCAACCAGCTCATTTACACTGGCAGTATGGTCGCAGGCCGCGCCTCAATGGGCTCATGGCTTTCCTATGGACTGGGCACGCTCAATCAGGATCTACCCACTTTCTGTGTTCTTCACGCTCAACACTCCAGCCCCTATTCCAACGTCCAAGCGATCTCCGCCCGCCTCTGGGGATCTACTTTCCTTCCCGGCAAGCACGCTGGCGTCAATCTACGAACTCAGGGCGACCCCGTACTTTATCTTAAGGACGCTCCGGGTATTGACCGCGAACTGCGCCGCGAAATGCTTGATGGATTGTCAGCGCTGAATCAGAAGACCTTGGATAGCATTGGCGACCCTGAAATTCAAACACGCATCCAGCAGTATG
The DNA here is from genome assembly GCA_045106535.1 of Akkermansiaceae bacterium. GTDB lineage: Bacteria > Verrucomicrobiota > Verrucomicrobiia > Verrucomicrobiales > Akkermansiaceae > Oceaniferula. Next base: position 19,101 of record JBGCEU010000182.1, read on the forward strand.
AAATGGCATACCGCATGCAGATGTCCGTGCCCGAACTCACCGATATGTCAGGTGAAACTGAAGACACGTATGATCTCTACGGCCCCGACTCCAAAAAGCCGGGCACTTTCGCCTACTCCGCACTGATGGCACGTCGCCTCGCAGAGCGCGGTGTGCGTTTTACACAGATTTTCCACCGTGGTTGGGATCAGCATGGAAATCTGCCGCGTGATATTGCATCACAGTGCAAGGACGTCGACCAGGGAGCCTATGCACTTGTTCAGGATCTCAAACGCCGAGGTCTGTTAGACGACACACTCGTCATCTTTGGTGGCGAATTCGGACGCACCGTCTATTCCCAAGGTAAACTAACTGATAAAAATTACGGTCGTGATCACCACCCGCGCGCATTTTCACTATGGATGGCGGGAGCAGGCGTCAAAGGCGGCATGACCTACGGAGATACTGATGAATACTCGTTCAATATCACTACGCCTGATCAGAAAGTCCACGTCCGTGATCTCCACGCCACCATCCTCGAGCGATGTGGCATGGATCACCATAAGCTGACATTCAAGCATCAGGGTCTCGATTTCCGACTCACAGGAGTCGAGCCTGCCCGCGTTGTCACCGACATCCTTGATCACTCACACATCGCCAAACATTAGCCTCCCTATTCTTGGACTGGAAAATCTACATCAAGTTACTGACACTCCTTACGGCTTTGATAGGTCTAATTTCGTGTGAAAAAAATCAACGTTCTTCACAGAGTGAAAGTCGCCCGGCAGAAAAAACGACGCCCAAATCGAGTGTAGAAACAGTATCTTTTAACGAGCACATTCAGCCTATTTTATCAGAGTCCTGCTACCACTGTCACGGCCCCGATGAAGGCAGCCGCGAACCCGGCGGAAAAATCTCCGATTACGATGGCGAACCTCTCCGTGTCGATAAGGAAAAATACGCCTTTGAAAAACGCAAAAACGGCAAGCACGTCATCATTCCCGGTGACCCAGATAATTCTCTGCTGATGCAGCTTATGGAGAGTCATAATCCGGATCTAGTCATGCCGCTTCATCCATCGCGCTCTCCTCATGGATCAATCATAGCGCCAGAAAAAATAGCTCTTGTTCGCCAGTGGATTAAAGAAGGAGCAAAATACGAACCTCACTGGGCCTACATCCCGCCTAAAAAGCATCCACTTCCCGAAGTCGCGCATGCTGACTGGGCAAAGAACAACCCCATCGATCGCTTCATCGCCGCACGATTCGAAAGCGCTGGACTGGCACCCAATCCTAAAGAGAAACCTACCCGCCTGATCAGACGACTCTATTTTGACCTCACAGGACTGCCACCCACACCTGAGGATCTGGAAAAAACCCTCAGTGATACGCGCGATTTCGATACCGTGTATCTTGAGACAGTCAACAGGCTACTGAAAACGGATGCCTATGCCGAACACTGGACGCGACACTGGCTTGATGTGGCACGCTACGCCGACACACACGGATACCAGTTAGATAATTACCGATCCGTTTGGCCATACCGTGATTGGGTGATCAACGCCTTCAATAGCAACATGCCCTTCGATCAATTCACACGAGAACAGATAGCAGGCGACATGATGCCCAATCCAAAGATCGAACAAGTCATCGCAACGGGCTTCAATCGCTGCCTACCCACCAATGGAGAGGCAGGGTCAATCGAGGAGGAATACCACGTTATTTACGCGCAAGAGAGGCTGAACACGACATCGACCGTCTGGCTCGGCCTAACTGCCGGATGCGCTGCCTGCCATGACCATAAGTTCGATGCCATATCGATGAAGGAAAACTACCAGCTCACGGCATTTTTCAGGAATACCCCGATGACGGCACTCGATAAGCATGCTCCCGATCACCCACCTAATGTGAGGATTATGACGGATGCTGATAAAGCGAGATCAGAAATACTGAACCCACAAATCTCCCAACTTGAAAAAGAGTTAACCGAACACAGAAAGAAGAGCAAAGAGGCTTTCAAGAAGTGGCATGACGATAACCGCAATGATCCAAAGCTGCTTGTGGGAAAAGACATAAAGCCCATTAGAAAACTTCTCAAAGCGGCCTCACCCACAAGCAGGCAGCTGACCCAACTGAGGGATTATTATTTCACCAAAATCGACGCCAAAGGAACCGAACTCACCCAAAAACTTACCCCTCTGAGAAAAGAGTTAAAAGACATCCACAGCCGATCACCTACCACGCTGGTGATGCAGGAAAACAAGGGTAAAGAAGCCTTTGCGCACACCCTGCAGCGCGGTGACTATACCGCTAGACTTGATAGAGTGACAGCCGACACCCCAGCGATGCTACCAACCATGGGGGATCTGCCCAAAAATCGCCTAGGGCTCGCCAAGTGGCTAACCGCACCTGAAAACCCGCTTCCTGCGCGCGTGACCGTTAACCGCTACTGGTATTACATTTTTGGCGAGGGCATTGTCAGCACAACAGGTGATTTTGGGGTCGTAGGCGCACGCCCAACACATCCGAAACTGCTCGATTGGCTCGCTACAGACTTTGTCGAAAACGGTTGGGATCTACACCATCTACTGCGAACGATCGTCACATCGGCAACGTATCGCCAAAGTTCTAACATCAGCAAAGAGAAGCAGGAAATCGACGCTCCTAACAAATGGCTAGCACGAGCACCACGGTATCGTCTCGATGCCGAACAAATACGCGACATGGCTTTACAGACTTCGGGTTTACTGCATCAAAAAATCGGCGGCAAGCCCGTGAAACCCTATCAGCCGGAAGGTATCTGGTCGGTCATTTCCATGAAAAAGTCAAACACCGGCCTCTATAAGCCCGGCAGCGGCGAGGATCTCTATCGGCGATCTCTCTATACATTCTGGAAACGCACAGCAGCACCACCATCCATGGAAATTTTCAACGCGCCCGACAGAACAACAAGCTGTGTGAAACGGGAAATTACCAACACGCCCCTGCAAGCATTCGTGCTCATGAATGACATCCAGTTTGTGGAAGCATCGCGAAACATCGCCGAGCGAGCTATGCAGAGTGCGGACACACCTGAACAAATCATCAACTGCATCGCACGCTTGCTCATTTCCAGATCTATGAGGGAAAGCGAGATCAGAGTAGTGCACTCAACCTACCAAGACGCACTCAAGGAATTTACAACCAAACCTGAAGATGCTAAAAAACTGATTAACGTTGGAGAATCGGTGCCCGATTCCAGCCTTCCTGCCGAGCAGCTTGCTGCTTGGACTATCGTCGCCAACCAAATCCTCAATATGGATGAAACGCTCAACAAGTAAACCAAATGAACGGACATGATATAGGAAAAGCCATTGGTTTGCACGAAACCGAACTGAACCGGCGGCAGTTTTTCGCCAAGAATGCCATGGGACTAGGCAGTGCAGCACTCGCTTCATTGTTGCCGACTGAGCTGATGGGTGCCATTTCAGAAAGCTCTGGAACGACAGCCCATTTCCCCGCGCGAGCCAAGCGCGTGATCTATATTTCCCTCATCGGCGCACCGTCTCAGTTTGAAACCTTCGACTACAAACCACAGATTCAAAAGCACTTTAAAAAAGATATCAAAAGCTTCCTTGAGGACTCGGGTCAACGCCTCACCGGCATGACCGCCAAACAGTCGAATTTTCCGGTAGCTCGGTCTTTTACTGACTTTAAGCAATACGGCGAAGGAGGCACTTGGATATCTGATATCCTCCCATGGCACGGCAAGATGGCGGATGATATCTGTGTCATCAAATCCATGCACACAGACGCGATCAATCACGTTCCCGCGAACAACATGATGTTTACCGGCAACATGATCCCCGGACAGGCATCTATGGGCTCTTGGCTGTCCTACGGACTTGGCTCGCTCAACAAGGACTTACCTACTTTCTGTGTCCTACACGCCAAGCACTCCAGCCCTTTATCTAATGTCCAAGCCATTTCATCCAAATACTGGACATCAAGTTTCCTCCCCGGCAAACATGCTGGTGTCCACCTCCGTACTCAGGGCAATCCGGTTCTCTACCTGAAAGACGCACCGGGTATTAGCCGGGAAATGCGAAGGAAGATGTTAGATGGGCTCGCTTCCCTGAACCAAGAAACACTGGAGAACGTCGGCGATCGCGAAATCCAGACACGTATCCAGCAGTATGAGATGGCATACCGTATGCAGATGTCCGTGCCCGAGCTCACCGACATGTCGAAGGAATCCGAAGACACTTACAAACTCTACGGACCCGACTCAAAGAAAAACGGCAGCTTCGCTTACTGCGCGATGATGGCTCGCCGACTCGTCGAGCGCGGCGTTCGATTCACCCAGATTTTCCACCGTGGCTGGGATCAGCACGGCAACCTTCCACGCGACCTTTCCTCGCAATGTAAGGATGTTGACCAACCGTGCTACGCTCTGATTCAAGACCTCAAGCAACGCGGATTGTTAGACGATACACTTGTCATCTTCGCAGGTGAGTTTGGACGAACTGTTTATTCCCAAGGCAAACTGACCGATACAAATTACGGCCGTGACCACCACCCGCGTGCTTTCTCAATCTGGATGGCTGGAGCAGGTGTCAAGGGCGGCATGTCCTACGGCGAAACGGACGAGTATTCGTTCAACATCATCACCCCCGAGCAAAAAGTCCACGTCCGTGATCTTCACGCCACCATTCTCGAGCGCTGCGGTATTGATCACCATAAACTAAGCTTCAAGCACCAAGGGCTCGCCCAAAAACTAACAGGAGTGGAACCCTCCCGCGTGGTCACCGACATCCTCGATCACTCGCACATGGCTGGACACTAGCCTGTTGGTTTACCACCGAGCTTTTTCTTCCTCGTGGAAACTCCACACCCGCAGCGGCCTCCGCAGCAGTTTGCTTCGCTCTTTTTGATCCAGCTACGGATGAAGACCGCAATGACTACCAGCACGATCGCTGGTGCTGTGTAGGTCTGCCAATTTGCCCAATCCATAATATAGTCTAGCAGTTTTCAGCTCGATATCAAGCTGCCTATTTGGAATACAGCAAAGGCTGCTACCCAGGCCACGACGGTCATCCCCACGAGCTGACCGATGGCCCATTTCCACGAGCCCGTTTCCCGCCGCACCACCGCAGTCGTCGGTAAACACTGGAGCGCGTAGACAAAGAAAACTAACAAACTCAAGGTGGTCACTGGCGTATAAATCTTTTTACCATCCGGCCAGGTCGCGTTACCCAACTGACTTCGTAATTTGGCGAGAAATCTTTCCTCATCGTCATCTTCCTCCACGGAATATGATATCGCCAAGTTTGCGTTAAAT
>JBGCEU010000183.1:0-13829 GCA_045106535.1 Akkermansiaceae bacterium
GAGCTCCTCTGCAAGGCTTAGCTCTGCGAGGGCGCGGATCAGACCCTTGTCGAGCAGGGCGCGGCGGTCGTCTGCGAGAGGTCGGGCTTTTCTGCCAAGCCGATCAAGACCAGTCTTTGGGCCTGTGTTACTTGCGGCACCCGCTGTGCTGGCACCAGTGATCTGGAGTCGTTTTTTGCCGAGTGCGAGAATGATGGCGCCAGTAGCTGTGGTAAGAGTGCGCGGGCCGTATGAGGCATCGGAATTACAGTTAGGCCGGTCACGTCCCCAGGGCTGGAGAATGAGACCACCGTTGTGGGTTTCCGATAGGATGATGAAGGTCTTCATGTAATCAAGATACGCACGCTTGAGCTTGGCATCATCTGTTTGGGCGGCACCGAGAATGCTCCAGAAACCAGCAAGGTGAGAAGATGCGTGTCCGTCAAAAGAGTTCCCTGGAGCGATCGCACAGGTATTGGCGAGATGCATGCCCAGGTATTTCCATGAATCGGGACCATCACTGTGGATGAGGTGTGCTAGCGCACCCATGCCGACGGGCGCCAGGTGACCACCGCTGCGGGTTGTCTTGTAAGGTTTGGTGGGTTCTGGTGCTTGCTTGTAGTCTGGGTGGTTACGATCGATGCGTAACACGCCTTTGTCCTTGAGCTCGGTGACGATATTGGTGTCGGCTTCCTTAGCAATCCAGTCGGTGGGTTTCCAGCGGTGGTCGGCTTTAGTTGGCCAGAAAATTTCATACTCCCCGATGTCCTGCATACCATTGGGAAGAGTAAATCCGGGACCTTTGCCACTGCGGCCTTTGCTGGGGTCTTTGAGCTTTATGATGGCGTGACGTGTGTGGATTTTTGGATCGTTGAATCGATCAGCTGAATTAAATGCGTAAGCAACTTGCGCGGTGTCAGGCGTCGCGCTGTTTAAATAATGCTGGTGGATATTCTGATGGAGTTGTTTGTCGTAGGGTAGATCGGCTTTATCAAACAAAGTCATGGCGAGCATCTGGAGGCCAGAGATGGCAGCGATGGATGCGTAGGGTTTTTTGCCTGTTAGTCTGAGGTTTAACTCTGACCGATGAGTGTAGATGCCGTTGCCGTTGCGTGAGCCCAGTGGCATGGCCTTGGTCAGTGATTCGATGGCAGGGAGGAGCTTACGATCGTTGTGCAACAGGTAGTATTCACCCATGACAATGCCCTCAAATCCCCAGCGCCATGTCTGAAATCCGCCGCCAGCGGGATCGTAGCGCAGGTTATGATAATTCTTCATCTGGTCTTTGATGAAACGATCATACTTGGGAATGCCGCTTGCCATGAGAGCAAGCATCTGGTGCCCCTTATTATGCGGGCCGCCGTAGAACGCGTTAGGCTTTTTCCAATTACCTGATTTGTAGTCCTTGATGATGTAGTCGCACAGCTCCTCGAGCATCATGTCGGAGCGTTTGCAATTATAAGGGAATGTTTCTGCGAAACGACCAACAACACGAAGAGGAACGGTGACGACTTTTTCATCGCTCTTTACTCCTAGAGGCCAGACGATGAGGTTCAGCTTGCCGTCCTTACCCTGGCTATCCTCGATATGGCCCGCCAGCTCCATCATGGGGCCATCCCAACCGCCGCCGCCGCGTAGGTTGCGGCCGAACCGGTGCTTGGCTTTAAATTTTTTGCCGTTGGCACCGACAATGATGTCGCCAATTTGCACCAATCCCTTGGCCGGTGATTGCTTGTCTTGGAAAACATATTTAACCGCGAGTTGGTTCGCCTTGTCAGGGTAGATGCGTGCGCGGATTCCGGTTGGCCCAAGGTTGAGTAGCCATGGCACCGAGTTGAGAGTTTCCTGCATCTCCAGGTCATCGTAACTACGCAGATTTACATTCCATGGGTATTCTCCGCGCTCCATGATGGATGAAGCCCTCTGCAGCGGAAGGCAGAGAAGTAGCAGTGATAATAAGACTCTCGTTTTCATAGTGGTGGACATAACAACCCAAGGAGTTCGGCGCAATGGCCGATTCCGTGTGGACGTTTTCAGATTAAGACGCGCGAATTCTTAGATCTTGGTGACCAGAGGTCCCCATCCCTCGCGAGGCTCGCGCCATGCAAGTTTATTGATTGCGGGATCGCTGATGATTTCGCCTTTTTTATTGAGCACCAACTTCTTACCGGCGCGTGCGCTGAGGTTACCAAGCTGAATGTTAGCGGTCATCGGGCCGGCGTAGGCGAAATTCGACTGGCTGAACTCACGTGGCTTCTCTCCACGACATGCCATGAAAAACTCTTCGTGGTGACCGGGCGAGCGCTCGAGGAGCTGCTTGGGTCGGCCAAACTCGCGGCGTTTCGTTTCAGGAATCAGCATCGGGCTGTCCCAGTAATCGCCTCTCACTAGCATTTTACCTTTGGTGCCGATGATGAGGTTACCTGTCTGGGGCAGCTCACGGTTGTCGACTTTGAGTTCCTCGGGAGTTTCCGGAACGTTTGGCTTGCCGTCCTTGTCCTTACCCTCATACCAAGTGGTGGAAAATCCGGGGCGTTCATCCGTTGCGCGGTATGTTGCCTTGAAAATCATGCCAGCAGGAAACTGGTCGCCAACAGGTTCGGTCATAAAGATCGGTTCGCAGGACTCGGCGTAACCAGGCTGCATGATCGCGTAGATGCCATCGGTGGTGTGGCACGCCATGTCACCAAGTGCGCCAGAACCGAAGTCGACAACACCTCTCCATTTAAAGCGGTGGTATGCCTCCTTCTTGTAGGGGCGCATTGGGGCTGGCCCTATCCATGCGTCCCAATTGATATCGTCTGGTATGGGATCGTTGCCTTCGGGGCGACCGCCACCCTGCGGCCAGACAGGTCTGTTTGTCCATGTGTGGAATTCCTTCACATCACCAATGGCGCCAGCCTTGATGTAGTCGTATACCATGCGCCATCCAGTACCGGCGTGGCCTTGGTTGCCCATTTGGGTGACCACTTTGGGGTTCGCCTTGTAAGCAGCGGTGAGCATCTGTGCTTCTTTGACTGACCATGTTAGTGGTTTTTCTGTGTAGCAGTGGATTCCCATCGAGACGGCGGTCATCGATGGTGCATAGTGCGAGTGGTCTGGTGTGGTAACAAAAACAACATCAAGTTCCTTACCGTGCTTCTGAAACATTTCACGCCAGTCTGTGTAGGCTGCTGCCTTTTCCCAACCCTCCTTGCCGGTGGCGTTGGCCCACATTTTTTTATCGATGTCAGCAAATGCGATGCATTGTAGCCCAAGTTCGTGGGACTTGCGCAAGTGGACACCAGCTTGTCCGCCCGTGGCGACAAAGCCGACTTGCAATTTACTGTTGAGATTTTGGCCTCTGACAATGGATGGGAAGCCTAGCGTTGAGGCACCCGCTAAGGTGAGCTGGCTGAGAAACTTACGGCGGTTAAGGTGATGGCTCATAGAGTGATGTAGTAGTTCGACTCCATTAATACACTAATTTAGGGCACATGTTTGCATAAAAAACCACCCCTTTGAGGTCGTAGTATCGGACTACTGATGTCCTTGGTAAAGTTTAGCGACGTCTGCGCAGAATTAACGCGAGACCCGCAAGGCCTAGGAGAGCTGAGGAAGATGGCTCGGGAACGAGCACACCGTCAAACTGGACTTCGGACAAGCCGTAGAAATTGTTATCGCCGCCGTGGTTGCTATTAATGTCGAATTTGATGTAGCGAGCATTAAAAGCCGTGAAGCCGCTGAAGTTTTCGCCAGCGTATGTGTTCAATCCGTCAGCCTCAGCAAAGTTAGTGATTCCTGAAACCGTTGAGCCAAGCCCAACGGTCGTGCCGTATTCCACGGACACGCTGTTGACGCCACGTGCGGTGAGGTTGGGGGGTGCTTCATTGTAGTTCCAGACATGGAAGCTGTTGATCGTGTAAACAGCACCGAGGTCGAATGTGACCGATGGGTCAGGGTCATCGCCACCAAATGCCGTTCCAGATGAAAGCCACATGTTGGGCTGAACAGCTGTGACGTGTGTGCCGCCACTGAGTCCACTGCCATCGACCAAGAAGTCATCCTGACGATTAAACGTTCCACCTATCTCGCTGGAGGCGGTCACATTACCAGTAGGGATAGTGATTACAGCTGCGTTGGCTAAACCCATAGGGGCAAAAACTGCCACTGCATATGTGAGGTTGAAAATTCCATATTTAATCCTTTTAGGAATCCGTAATCAAGCAGGCGATAAGGGGATACAGCAAGATAAAAAACCTGTGTGTAAATAGCTCTGTTGGGCATTTAATCTTGTGCTTTATTTATATTGATTGGCACTTGATGAAATGTCAGCGCGGCAATTCCGTTTTTTCCTATGAGTAACCGATTCTTACTCCATGCTCTCTCATCGAGGTAGCTGACAGTCTTCGCTTTGGTAGCGGTTTTGAGTTTGAGTGTAACCGTATTGTTAGAAGCTTCTCCTGAAAGAACCCAACCCTCCTCGCCATCGAGCCGAATATCTCGGGCGAGTTCTTGATCCCATACCACGGGTTGATCGAACTCTAAGGTGATGGAATCCTTTCTGGAGCCTGTGAAGTATGCTTGCTTGAGATTGGGTGGTGTAAGGATGCGTGAGTCTTTTTTTCCGTAGACATCGCGTAGGATTAGAGGATGCAGCATGTTAGAAAACTCAGCCCATCCTTTGAGGGGATAGTGACATCCTCCGGGGGGCTTTACTCCGACCGTCGAAAGCACCGTCATGTTTGAATACAGATCGGGAAGTGTGCGCTGCTTTTCGCGCAGCATATTCCCATTACCATTCCCCATTGAGCATGCGTTTGGAAAAATTTGAAAAACGTAGAGCTTGTTGGCGTTCGGGAAATCACGTTTCCAATCGGCAGACATTTCAACAAAGTATTTCTGATAGGTTTCCCAACCGTATCCACCGTCGGGGCCGGCGGCTCCCTGATCGTTTTCGCCCTGATGCCAGATGATTGCGCGGATTCCGTGAGTCAGCCCCGCCTGCTTGAGCCGCCAGAGTTGTCGACCATAGATGGTATCGAGATCTGTCGGGTTGGCATCGTTGCGTTGATGTTGATCGATGCGTGTGCCACCCTTCGCGCCATTCATGATAAAGATTGGGACTTGCTGGCTTTTGACCAAATTCTTAGCGAGCTCCATGCCCCACCAGCCAAGCTCGGCGAGGTGCTCCTTCTGTGCTTTCCAGACGGGTTTGCACCAGAGGTTTTCTTTTTTATCTTCCTCATAAAATCGAGGTCGCCCGTAGCTACGGATCCACGGGCTTGTGATGCGTGGCGAATCTTCACGGGTGTCAGTTGCGAGGGCGTTTGACTGGCCGATGATGATATAGGCGTCACCGCAAACAATGTCGCTCGCCTTGTGGATAACCTTAGTGCTGTTGCCTATTTTGGCGAGTAGCTCGATGCGGTATTTCACGAGGCCTGGCTTGAGTTTTGCGGCGAAGAAGTAATTACCGTTTTTTGATTCTTTGCTAGAGGTGGTTAGGTAGAGTTTTCCGTCGGTATAGACTTTGAGCGAAAACCCGCTGACTTTTTTGTTCAAGGTTCCGCGGCAATACAGGGTTCCCATGCCGGTATGGTCACGAGCATAAAACTGTCCGTCTTGTGGTAGCTCATTATTCACAAGGGGGCGCCTAACCCAACGGTCAGGCTTAGATTCACTGACAATAATTTTAACTTTTTTTGTAATTGGGCTTCCTTTGTTAGATAGTGTCAGGGATGCTGTTAGTGTGCCCTCTCCGAGTGAGCGTTCGAGGGTTAGTTTGCCGACATCAGTTTTATTCAGCGTGGCGACACCATCCACTTTCCATCGATAATCTAACTGACCTACTCCAGCATCTTTCATGGCCTTTAAGTTCTTGATGGTAGGTTTGATTTCGATGACATCACGGCCATTCCATTTTTCCGGAGCGTTCAATACAAATTCAGGTTCGGGAAGTGTTTCGGCAACCGCCAAAGGAATAACGAGCGTGCGGAGTCCTTTAGGGTAAATCGCATCGAGACGAATTTTGTAAGTTTGGTCGCCCGTCACCCTGCCGACACTCAACGCAACGCGCGTCCGGTCAGTAGCGATGACTTTTTCTTCATCACCTTTGATGAGAGTCCAGAAAACTTTATGTGCTCCAGTAATCTCAGCGATGAGTTCTACTGTTTTTCCCTCCTTGACTTGAATTTTGGTTGGCTTGACGGAAAAACGATCTCCGCTCTGCACGACGGGGCCGACGAGCGATTGCATCGGTTTCTGGTTCTCGTATTCGAGCCTTATCCAATCGGCAGACCGCGCCAAGGTTGATACGCGAAGTTCATCAACAGTTCCGGTGAAATCGTATCGATCATACCAGCCGCCAATCCAAAACCCTGAGGTTTCCGGAATAGCCATCGGTGAGCTGTTACGGGCCGGTGGTGTTTGTCTCGCTCCGTCGATGTAGAGTGCCGCTTTTCCATTTTCATATGTATGCACCACATGATGCCAACCCTCTGGAGAACCGGGTATTGCTGCCTCTGCATTACCGCCAGAAAAGTAGCAGTCCATGCGGATACTTGGTGGGCTTTTGTAAACCATGGTCACCTTGCCGGCGCGCTTTTCGACTCCCCAACAAACGATGCGCCCGTTCGCGGTGTCCGACTTAAACCATGCCTGTGTGCTGTGAGCCGCCGCGCCAGCTGGGAGAGTCGTGATGGCTCTTCCGGCTGTGATTCCTTTACCGTCGGAGATTTGCCGACCTTTACCAATGACTCCGTGGGTTACTGTAGAGCCGAGATCTTTGGCTGTTAAGTTTCCTGTGGCATCAACTACCCGCTCATTCAAATGCCAGACAGTTGCGTAGCCGTTAGAGGCATTGAAGACAGCTTTACTATCTGACGCTGGCTTTGCATTTGAGTTGCCCCAATGGATTGTTATTTTCTGTGATGCATTGCCTTTGATCAGTGGAACTCTGACCCAAACTTGAGCCTCGCCTCTTTCAGCATCCCAGGATTCGATTTCATGGGGCAGTGATTTTCCCTGCATGGAAAACCTAACATCATGACCGTTCGCGTGGGTTTCCGAGAACGGAAAGCTATCTTGGTGAAGACGAATCAGCAGCGGAAAGTCAAGGATCTCCGCGCTGGCGGGCAGGTCGGCACCATCGGGTGTTGTGATGATGAAGATCGAGCCCTTGTGTTTCCAGTCGCCAAAATTCTGACCGAGGGCTGCAAATGATGTTAGGAAAATCGAAGCTGCGATTAGAGCAAATTTCATGCATCGCTCAATAACAGCCACAGAACAGTGGCTCAAGATTATCCGTATTTTGTCGATCTATTTCTCTTTGAGTGGAGTCAGATGCAGACTCTTGAACTCGACTTCCACGCCTTCCGCTTGCAGGGCGATCTTGCCTTTTGAAGCGGTAGCATCTGTGCCGTGATTAACGAGGTCACCGTTCACCCAGACCTTGATCTCGTTGCCTTTGGCTTCAATGATCATCTTGTTCCACTCGCCGAGTGGCTTTTCCGAATCGTCTGTTAGGTTGATGATGCGCCTAGCGTCACCTTTATTGCCGCCGTATTTTTGACCCTCGCGTTTTGGGCGGCGCTTTTCCATATTGGGCACCTTGATGTCCTCACCGATACACCAGAAATCACCAGCATGCTGGTGCTGCATCTGCACCTCGATGGATTTTGGGAACATTTTATAGAGCACTCGTGGCGTCGAGGCATGAACAAGCACACCACAGTTGCCGGACTTACCAGCGAAGCGGTATGCTATCTCAAGCCGGTAGTTTTCATACACGGCATCGGTGATCAGGTGGCCTTTAGGTTTCCCCATACTGACCAGCTTGCCGTCGCGGACGATGAAGCTAGGTTCGATTTTAGGGTTATCGTCAGCCTCAGGAACATCACTATGCCAGCCGGTGAGGTCTTTGCCGTTAAAGATTGGTTTTTTATCTGTTTCGTCAGCGAGGAGATAGCTGGAAAAAACAAACGAACATGCGAGGGTGGAAATTATTTTTTTCATAGGCGTAAAAATAGACGAGATCGCCCGACGGACAACATCTTTATCCTGCCGCCGACTGAAACTTTTCAATGGCTTTCCATACGGCAAGGATCGCAAGCATGGCGATCGAAATCACACTGACCCAAAAACCAATATCGTAGCCCCTAGATGGCTGTAAGGCCTTTGGCAGCCTGCGATAACGGAAATTGATAGCCCCAAAGACGACAAGCAGCAAGATGGCTGCTGTGATCGCTCCGCCGGCGAGAACCATAAAGACAGGATCCTCGAACCAGAAGAAGAGCGCGGCCCATAGTGCGGGAAAAAAGAAAGAGAGAATAGCAATCGTCCGCGCACGCGATTTGGGGTCTTGGTAGTTGATCCAACCAACGGCGCCAAAGGCATCCGAGAAGAGTCGTGTCCACGCAGCGAGCGCGGAAAAGAGGGTGGAGAATAGGACAAAGAACGCACCAATGAGGAACGCCTTTTCCGCCCAGCCGCCGAGTGAATCGGTGTACATGCGCGAAAGCACGGCGACCGTTTCTATACCGCTTGGCTTGAGGCCTTGGGCGTGAAGGATTGCTGCACCTAGGATATAAAACGCTATCGTCATCAGGGTGTAGACGATCATGGAGAGGAAAGCGTCCCAGTACATGACTCTGATCCAGCCCTTGGCACGGGCGCGCCACTCCGGTGTGTCTTCACGCTTACCGGTTCTTGCGGCGTATCCTTTTTCTAGCAGCCAGTAGTTGTAAGCCATGACCTCGTCGCCACCAACACCGGTGATTCCAAAAGCTGCAACTGCGGCAAAAATCAAGGCAGAAGGCATCCCGTTCCAAAACGAGAGGCCGCCAAGTATATCGCTGTTAGAAAAAGCAAAATCGGTGTATTGAACACCTATGACGCATGCCACGGTGAAGATCGCAAAGCCACCGATAAGCACGAGCGACAGCTTTTCGATGAAGGCGTATTTTCCCCTGAAGATCATCAATGAAACAATCGGCGCCATCAGGCAGACCCAGATCCAGACCGGGACGTTTGGAAATAGAATGTTCAGCACCAAGCCGACCCCACCAATGATACCTCCCACCTGAAGCGGCTTGATCATCATCATCACGAGCCATAGCCAAGTTGCCCAGCTGCCCTTACCAAATTTCGGCCCAGGCAGTTGGTTCAGTGCCTGAAACGTCGTTTCGCCGGAATGAATGGCATGTTTTCCAAACTCAAGCTGCACGAACACTTTCACTAGGCAGCTGACGAGGATCACCCAGAGAGCAACGAAGCCGGCTTCCGCGCCGAACACGGTCGTGGCAATTAGCTCGCCGGATCCTACAATGGAGGCCGATAAGATAAATCCAGGGCCAAGATAGCGCAGCATGCCTTTCCAAGACGTTGGCGCATCGGATACAAGTGCGGGGTCGAGTTCGTAGGGGTTTTTCAAAGCGGAATAGGGGAATGTAACGCAAATGGGAGCAGTAAGAAAAGGAAATAAGGTCAACGGCTCATTCGGAAAAGCCTCATGTAATGTTGCCAATTGATGGGCAGTATGTATGTTGCAGCCCTTACTTACTAATCATTAACCAAATCACGACTATGAGTTCTCAACATACCAACACATCCAGACGTAGCTTCATAAAGAAGTCGGCCATTTTTGGCGGTTTAACTATTCTTCCGTCCCACTTCGTATTGGGTCAGAATTCTTCCAAAGGAAATGCACCAAGTGGCAAGGTCAACGTTGCGGCGATTGGCATTGGTAATAAAGGAGCGGGAAATATTCAGATGCTACATAGCTCGGGTCACTGCAACATCGTGGCACTCTGTGATGTTGATCTCAAAGGAAAGCACACCCAGGGTGCGTTGAAAAAATTCCCTAAGGCTAAGACGTTTACTGATTTCCGGAAAATGTTTGATGCTATGGCAGACGAGATCGATGCGGTGATTGTATCGACACCCGATCACGCGCACTTTGCCGCTACCGTGCATGCCATGAATCTTGGAAAGCACGTCTACACCGAGAAGCCACTCACACACACGTTTGGGCAGGCGGAACGCCTCATGGCCATGGCGGCAAAAAATCCAAAGCTCGCCACCCAGATGGGTAATCAGGGACACTCCGGAGCAAATTACTTCCAGTTTAAGGCGTGGTCAGAAGGTGGCATGATGAAAGATATCACCCGTGTCACCGCGCACATGAATAAACCACGTCGTTGGCATGGCTGGGGAAAAACAGTCAGCGAATACCCAAAGGAGGCCATGCCGCAGGACATCGACTGGGATCAGTGGATCGACAGCGCCAACCACATCCACCCATTTTCAAAGCGTTTACACCCACAGGAATGGCGTTCGTGGTATAACTACGGTAGCGGATGCTTTGGCGATTGGGGTCCACACATCCTTGATACGGCTCACCGATTCCTCAAACTTGGCCTGCCTCACACGGTCACCGCAGTGATGCGTGAGGGTGTGAACCCAAGCGATCTGGTCTACCCGCAGGAAACAACCATCAAGTTCGAGTTTGCGGAGCGTGGCCCGGGCCTGCCAGCGTGTGTGGTCGACTGGTATGACGGCACGGGTAACGTCCCAGTGCTCGAAGGCAAGTACACTAGCGACGGAAAAGACAAGCCGCTGACCAAGCCCGGCAAGGTTCTCTACGGTAAGGAAATAGCCTTCCAAGGTGGTTCCCATAGTTCGCCGCTACGGATTGCCCCACGGGAAAAATTCATCGAAATGCGTGAGGCTCTGCCGAAGTTTCCACAGAAAAATTCACACCACTATGAGAATTTCCTACTGGCGTGCAAAGGCGAGGAGGAAACCCGCTCACCATTTGCCGTGTCTGGCCTACTGACCCAGGTATTCAACATCGGTGTGCTCGCTCAGCGCTTTGGCGGTGAAATGAAGTTCGATGCGAAAACCAAGCAGATTACCAACAACAAGGCCGCTAACGATTTGTTGGATCCTGCCCCTCGCAAGGGTTGGGAGCAGTATTACAAGATCTGATTGATTGTTATTACATTTTCTAACATGAGCCGCGTCTTTATGGGACAGCGGCTCATTTTTTACCCCTGTCAATGGGTTGCAAATGCCATCAGCACCGCTAAGCTAATGTTCATGCCAGCACCATGGCCAATTAGAAAACTAGTTCAGTGGAAGTTCAAAAGAACTTCGAGAAAAAAGGGGGATGCTCAGATTAGAGAGCACATGCAGGCATACGTAGACTTGTTAGGAGGCCTAACCGACGAACAAGCGTGCCATGGTTTTCAGGTTGGAAAAATGCTTGGTGTGGATGAGGACATGAGAGGCTGGAGCTTGTGCGAAATCATTGAGCATAATACCATTGTGAATCATGCGTTGAAAGCACGCGTCTTGTCGTTGTTGACCGGAGAAATGCCAGATGAATACGCCAACTTTGATGTGAAAAAAGATGTCATGCCTGGGCTAGGTGAAGAGTTCAGGAAGGCCAATGTTGATCAGTTTGTCGAGAGCGTAGAAGGATACCTTGATTCTATTTCGAGTTTTGAAAATTTAAAGACAGAGAGAACCGCTGAGCACCCAGTATTTGGCACGTTTAATGCCCACCAGTTTCACATCATGTTTGGTTTCCACCTCGGGTTACACCTTAACCAAGCAAACGCGGTTGTGGCTGCTGTTCGGGGTGCATAAGCTGACGCTTCGTTTCCATTAAGTTAGAAACAAAATACTGGTATTGTCACTCTCCAGCCCTATACTATCTAGACGTAAATTTCATTTAGACCGCAGCACATTAACCATCCAAAAAGTCGAGTTATGAACCGCAATACGCCAAAGTCACTGATACAGAGATCATGTTGTTTCCTTACAATCCTGATGCTGATTGCAATACCCAGCGAAGCATTTGCTAAAGGCAAGAAGAAGACCTCCACGAGGAACCTTATCACCAAGATCGATGTGAAGGGAAATTCGATCACGGTGAACAAAAAAATTTACGTCATGAGGCGTGACGTGATGATCACACTTGGTGGAGAGAAGGCCAAATTCGAGGATCTGAAGGTCGGCATGCGAGTCAGTCTTTCAGCTCGAATCAAAACCTTCGGAAATAAGCGAGAAAAGAAAGCCAATATCTACGAAGTTAGGCGCGTCAGTGCTCACCCAATCAAGCTGCCCAAACCTGAGAGAAAGAAAAGGTAGGGAGTTTATTTCTCGAGCGGATACTATTTAGCTGAAATTTTCACCACCGCTGGTTTGCTCCATGTCTGTTTGATGGGTCGGGCGGTAACGGTGATCTCTCCTGCCTCGTCGGTCGGTGCAATGATGGCTAGAGCCATGCCATTGAACGCTCTAACTGATCTTGCCTGAAAGCTCTCATGGCTCAGCGGGTCGCCATTTCCTGTAGCGATGATTCGGCCTGGCCCTTTGACGCTGAAAGCCATCCAGTTGTCTGCCTTGGGGCAAAAATTGCCGTCTTTATCCTCTAAGCGAACAGTGATGTAAGAGAGGTCTTTTCCCTTGAGGTTGAAAGTGGTCTTGTCTGCCTCGAGAGAAATATTGGCAACCGGGCCGGCGGTGCGCTTCGTGGTGGTTGCCACCACTTTTCCGTCCTTTTTGGCCACGGCCTTGAGCTCGCCCGGAGCGTAGGGGACGAGCCACTGCATGTGCATATCCATTTCCTTGGTGTAGGTTCTAACGCCCAGTGATTTGCCGTTCAGAAACAGCGCAACGCTATCGCAGTTCGTGTAGCACCAGACGGGCACGATGGTGCCCTCCTTGCCGGGCATCGTCCAGTGTGGCAGCATGTGAACCATCGGCTTTTTCGTCCACTGACTTTGGTAAAAGTAGTAAGTGTCCTTGGGAAAATTACAGATGTCGATGATGCCAAAGTTACCGATGACGCGCGGCCAACCACCGGACTCGCCGATGTAGTCAAAACCCGTCCAGCGGAACTCACCAAAAAAGTAGGGCAGGTTCTTTGTTAGTCTCCAAGAATCACGCGCGGTGATTCTAACACCTGCGTTATCGTAGGACGATTCATACCAAGGGCTTGTTTCTGGGAAGACTTCTTTTTCAACCAGCGGCGCAGGTTGGTATTTTTTGATGCGGAACTTTCCGTTGGTCCGATACTCGCCGCGTGTGTGCAGTGTGTGTGGTACTTCTGAAGCATACATCAATCGGTTAGGATATTTCTTTTTATCGTTCTCATACTCGTAGCACGAATTGCCCCCGCCATTATATCCGACGACGTCCAGGATATCGAGAAAGCCGGTTTTGTTTGCACCAATGGTGAAGTTACAGCCCACAGTGACCAGTCGGGTCGGGTCGTGCTTGTGACAGAGGTCTTGTAGGATTTTTACGGTCTCGATCTCGCCATGTTTTTGCGCTTCGGGAACCTCATTGCCGATACTCCACATCACCACACACGGATGGTTCCGATCGCGGCGGATGTGATCGATCAGGTCTTTCTCCGCCCACTCATCGAAGTAGAGGTGATAGCCTTTGGCGGCTTTCCCTTTGCTGTTTTTGCTGGAAACCAGGGTGCCGTCTTCAAATGCCCAGCCGCGGCGCCACTCGTCGAACGTTTCATTGATGACGAGGAATCCCATTCGGTTACAAAAGTCGAGCAGCTCGGGGCAGGGGGGATTGTGTGCGGTGCGGATCGCATTGCAGCCCATTTCCTTGAGCATACGCAGTCGGCGTTCGAGTGCCTGGTCCCAGAGCGCGGTGCCGAGTGGTCCAAGATCGTGGTGGTTACACATGCCTTTCATGATCATGTTTTGACCATTCACAAACAGCCCACGCTTGGCGTCGATGACGATGGTGCGGAATCCGAGCGGGCTTGTGTATTTGTCTAACACATTGTCTCCGTCGCGCAGTTCAGTGACAACGGTGTACATGTTAGGCGAGTCCGG
>JBGCEU010000184.1:0-7123 GCA_045106535.1 Akkermansiaceae bacterium
CCGCAGCACAGCCGACTAACATCATCCTAATCATGTGTGATGACCTCGGCTGGGGTGACGTTGGTTTCAACGGTGGGAAAAAAATCAAGACGCCACATCTCGATAAGATGGCAAGTCAATCGCTTGTATTTGACCGATTCTACTCAGCATCCGCTGTTTGCTCGCCGACACGTGGTAGCGTGGTGACGGGGAGAAATCCTTACCGCTACGGTGTGGGGAACGCGAATAGAGGGCACATGAAGCCTGCGGAAATCACCATTTACGAAGTGCTTCAATCGAAAGGCTACCGCACGGGTCATTTTGGGAAATGGCACCTCGGCACACTGACGAAGACTGTTAAGGAATCTAATCGTGGAGGTCCACAGGGAGTCAAAGATTACTCGCCACCGTGGGTGCATGGTGTGGACGTGACCTTTGCTACCGAAGCAAAAACACCCACATACGATCCGATGGATAAGCCCGCCGCAAATGTGAAAGGTGACTTCCGTAAGCCGTCCCAACAAGGGTGGTGGCCAATCCGCGAGGGTGATGAGCGTGTTGCCTACAATACCCATTACTGGACAGGCGCTGGAAAAATGGTCGACCCCAAAACACTGAAGGGCGATGATTCCAAAATCATCATGGATCGAGCCATTCCGTTTATCAAAGAAAGCGTAAAATCTAACAAGCCGTTTCTCGCGGTGATCTGGCTGCATGCTCCGCACCTGCCCGTGGTTGCTGGAAAGGAACACACCGATCTCTACCCCGACGCCAAGGACGGCTATCATGCGAACTACTACGGCTGTGTGACGGCGGTGGATGATCAGGTTGGACGGCTCCGCAAGTCACTGCGTGATCTGGGTGTTGCTGAAAATACCCTGCTTGCCTTTACGAGCGACAATGGCCCGGAAGGCAAAACGGGGGCTCCAGGTTCCGCCGCAGATTTTTCAGGTAGAAAACGCAGCCTAAAAGAAGGTGGCGTTCGCGTTCCCGGCTTGATCGAGTGGCCTGCACGTATCCAGCAAACACGACGCACAGATTTCCCTGCGGGAACGATAGATTATTTCCCAACCGTAACCGAGCTTGTGGGATATCAAATGCCGGATGCCCGACCTATCGATGGTATTAGTCTCTTACCTCTCATTGATCAAAAAATCAAGAAGCGCCCAAGCTTGATAGGCTTTCTTTACGCGGGGCAGTCATCTCTAACGGGAAACCAATTCAAAATTTACAAAGGTAAAAAGAGAAAGCAATGGAAACTCTATGATCTGCAAGATGATCCATCAGAAAAGAATGATCTTGCGAAGGAAAAGCCAGCCGTTCTTGCTGGTATGAAAAAGGATTTCGATACGTGGAGAAAATCAGTCGATGAGAGTGCAAAGGGGAAGGATTATCCAGATCCATAGCAAATAATCTATTCTTCGTGCGCGGGTATTACAGGGATAGGACCGGTATCGGTTCCATGGAGGAGGGCATTGGTGTCGATGCCCTGCATGGTTTTCTGACCATCGCCCTCTAGCCACGCCTTTGCCTTAGCTGGCGACATTTGAGCCCACATGCTGTAGGTGCTTTGCTTGGTCTTTTTCATGGCTTCGGCGTCACCACCACGTTCGATCCATGCAAATGCATCTTTGTACTGTCCGGCTGCGGCAAGACTGAGAGCAGATTTTTTAATGATGTCGTCGCTTTTGAGATGTTCAGGTTGTTTGTCATACCACGCCGCCGCTGTCTTGAAATCTTGTGATATCCAGTTGTTTAAGGCTTTCTCAACGACCTTTTTCTGAGCTGCCTCGTCGCTTGCATTTTCCATACCCCATTTGATGGCTTCTTCAGGATCGGTATAGGATAGTGACTGTACGATGGTAGTTACCAATTCGGATTTTTCCTCAGGATCATCAATGGTCTTAATGTAATTTTTTGCGGCTTCGCTTGAAGTCATCGCTAATTGGCTGATGACCGAGCTCATGATGGTTTTTTTGCTGTCTGGCTCTTTTTCGTCAAGATATTGAATAAACGATTGAAGCTTCTCGGGATCATTGGCAACGCCTTGTGCGATACTTGACAGGGCTGTTTGTTTTTTCTGCGTATTCTCAATGCCCTCAAGCTGGGTCAACGCACGCTTAAGGTCATGCTTTGCTAATGCTTGATAGATCATACTCTCGTAGGCATTTGCATAGATACCGCTTCCTGCTTTACCTTTATTTTTTTCGAACCAGGTGAAAGCGGCGTTTGGATCTTCCTTTGTCCAACTCATGAGCGTGCCCATCATCTGCATCATGCGGGTTTGGCTAGTTCCCGCCTCCATCGCATGCTCCATGGCTGCTTCACCATTGATTTTCCCCCAACGGTTCATGAGCATCATCTCAAGCGTCATTTTTACCTGCATGTTTTTCATGCTGTCGATGTAGGTAAGAGACTCGCGAACCTCATCTTCAGAGAAATCGCGCGCTATCTCCCAGATACTGAAAATAGAGTCAAAATCCATATTCACCATCGGAGAGCGTTCCATTTCAGCAATCAAATGCTTCATGGTGGCTTTGATGTCTTTAGTTGATCGGGCGCTCTTCCGCGAATGGCTGGATGAGGCGGAAGCATTGCTGTCACGGCGTGATGAACGTGACTGATAAGTGTCCTGTTCACCCTGAGCTTTCACGGAGTCCGTATTCTCTTCCGGATCACCAGTCATCCTTCCCGCAACAAAACCAAGCGTTGCGGTCACTAAAAGCGCCCCTGTGATTCCCAATAATTGACTCTTTTGCATAAAAGCATCCTGCCCAGAATCCTAACAGAGCGCGATGATAAATTTTCACAAACATTGTAGCCGCCTGTGACCTACTTATGTGGAAATTACGCTAGTTTTTTGTCGCGGTCATCCGGACGAATATCTGGCCTGGAGAATTACCGCCTGTTGTGCAGGTGACTGTGGTGACGCCGGCAACCGGATCAGAGGGGGTAATAGTCATTGTAGTCCCGATGCCGGGATCAGACTCGGTATACCAGTTATCCAAGTCCAATGACCATTCATAAGAACCTGTGACATCGCTTGGAAGAGTATCTGCAGTGAAATGCTGAAAGCTCAGCTGGTTACCAGATATCGTGACTTGGGTTAACCCAGGATTAGCCTTGTTAGGGTTGGTGCCCATAAGTGCCTCAGCTCCGTTTCCGATTCCGTCGCCATCTGGGTCAGCGAGAAAATCTTGGTCAGCTGGGTCGAGTCCGAATCCGGCTATCCAGTTAGAAAACCCGAGTAGGTCTATCATTCCGCGGCCAAGAGCGTCTCCAACAAGCATGTATGTTTCCGCGTTGCGGTTGTAATGGTAACCTTGGTTAGCTGGAGATACGGAAACATCGCGCCAGTAGCCTCGGGCTTCGACAGTTTTCACATTGCCATCAAATTCTGGGTATTTAGTTGGGTCACTGACCGCAAGCTGCGCGTCCAGCACAGCACGTCGAGTCGGGTATCGGTTGAGATAGGTTTCGTCCCAGCCGTTGAATGCAGCGGTGGCAACTACGAATGGGGCTTTCTCCGCGATATTCTGTGGGTAGCGGTCCACATAGTATTCACGGATTTTACGAATGAATTGGGCAAGATTTTGCTCGTAGCGGTAGGCGTAGGCAGCTGTGTAGCTGAGACCATCGTTCCAACCTTGAAACCAAGCGAAGCCAGCAATTTCGAAGCCTTGTGACGCCCACTGAGGGTATTGGCTTGCGAAATTGTCGAGGACATCAGTTACATTGGTAACTGGCGCGAAGGTTGAACCCGAGTGCCAGTCCGCTTCGTCTAGAAAGCATTGATCAAACTGGTAGCCGCCGTAAAAATTGTTAGGCGTCGGTGTGGTGCCGGTTGTCCATGATTTAGGAGAGTCCCCAAATCCCGCATAGGTAATGTTGCCACGGGTGTATTGCACACTGCCAGGAGGCAGGAAATCCCAGCCGAGCGCACGTCCGCCCTGTGAAGATTTGATGATCAGTACGGGCTCGCCATGAAAGTAGCCCATGACATGACCGAAGCCGAGCTCTGGGCCGATCGAGGAAGAGGTGTTGCCTTGACCAGCTGTCAGGGGATCGTTTCCTGTCGCGGCAATTAATCCTCGGTAGGTCACGTCACTTCGTGGCGCCCAAGCTGTACCATTGAGCAGGTTGGGAAATTTGTATTCGTCTTTGGTAATCGTTTCCAATGTGCCTGCCGTGCCTTGCGGAGAAATGTTTCCATGGCCCACCATGTTCGACTGGCCGGTAATAATGTAAACCTTGACCGGCTTACTACTAGTGGGAGTAGTCGGTGCAGGGAGCGGGTAGGGGACAAACGTGCGTAAGTTGGGGTCGTTCGGCGCATTTGGCTGGGGAGCTGTCGGTGCGACATCAATGGTAGCAACCTCATACCAGTCACCAGCTCCATCACCATCAGTGTCGGCCTTGGCGGGATCGGTCCCCGTATCAGATGGCGACACGTAGATTCCTGTATTGGTCTCCACTGAATCGTCCAGACCATCCTGATCAGAATCGATAGCTAACAGGCAGGAGGATAGTGCAAAAAAAGATGTGACGATTTGTTTGTTCATGGAGTAGCTCAAGTTATCCGGACTCTTTGGCAATGTCACGGTCGTTTTTCTATCGCTGACTTGTCTCGGCAAGAGGATGCTCAGCTTGAATGGCGTCTAAAAATTGTTGGCTAAAACCTACAAGATAATACCACCCGTCTTGGTGTTTTTTTATTCTGTATAAGTGAGATGTGAAAGACATTGCGATGAGCCCGACAACAAACAGAATCATTCCAAAGACACCAAACATAGCGTAGTTGTCAGAAGAATCACTGTTGGCAAAAAAGAATATAGCTAAGGCTAGGCTGCCAAAAGCGCCACCTAAGCATGCGAGCATTCTAACCAGTTTTTTATTTTTAGCAGACTTAGATAGCGAGAAGGTTAAGGTCACCTTTTTCCTAATACACAGATACACGATGAAGTAGACAAGGAGTCCAGCAAGAATCAGTAATGCCCACGCTGGGTGTGCCCAGTAGATGGTCTTCTTTTTTCGTTTGGCATCAGGCAGTTCCACGCCTGTTTTGATACAACGGTCAGGGAGTTCTGCTCCATGACGAACAACGAGGAATTTGCCATCAACGTAATAGTTTCTTGGGTCGACTTGTGCAGAAGGGTGAAGGATCGTTTCCGCCTGAGGAGTAGAATACGGATTCTGTGATTCAAGTGTCATAAGTGATTATTTCTAACTAAACGTTTTGTGCGTTACAACGCAAATATCATGGATGCTTATAATCGCGATCTCGTCTTGTAATGGTCGCAAGTTAAGTTCTTGAAGTATCCTACCCACATCATGAACAGAAAATTTGAAGACATCATGCGCGTTGGATATTCACGTAGCACGCACACACCTGTGGAATCACCACCGGATGCTGTAGGCTGGGTGAATCTGCTCACCGCCTTCTGTTTTACCACATTCTGTACCCTGATGTGTGGCCCCGAGGGCTGGCAAGATGGTTTGTTTTACTTCATGTTCTTTGGCATGATTCTTGGCCCTGTTATTTTTATGATGGGTAGTGGGTTTTCCGAAATGTGCGGCGGAACAAGCTCGTGGTGGATAAGTGTTTCCGTATTCGTAATCACTGTAATTGTCTGCCTGTATTTTCTCTATAAGCGATACGGGCTCGGGTGGTTGTAGTGCTTTGGTGCTTGTCGGTAATTCATGATTCGTTCTAGAATGGAAATCATGAAAAAACTCCTACCTCTATTACTTTTAATGCTTCTTCCCGTTGCTAGTCTTGCTGGATCTCGCGGGCTTGATATTGCATTTCTGGACGCCACACCGTCGAACACGACCAAGGAGGGTAAGCGACTCGCCGAGCTTTTGGTTATGGATATGAAAAAGCTCTATTCCGGTGACCAGATTGGAAAGCTCTTCTCGTGGAGCGAGAACAAGATCAGTGTCAAAGCATTCAGCGCATCCAACTCGGGATTATCATTTGATCGACTACTCAACACCAAGGACGCGAAAAAAATCGATCCGCTTTTGGCAAAACACCGCGTCTCAGATGGGCTTGTGGTTTTTTACTACGATCGTGCTAACGGCCACGCACGTCTAAAACTCTATGGTTCGCAAGGGGAGGAGTTACTTCTTCTAAGATTGCCGCTTGAGGGCAAAAACTCCGCGATGAAATACTCCCTGATGAAAGGAAATCGTATTGGTGCACTCGCCGCCATTGGCGCGAATGTTAGATGGAATCCGTAGTAGAGAATACTCGGAGGTTCTGAAGTTAAGTGAATGGATCAGGCGGAGAGTGAGGTTGTATTATTGGAAGCAGTGGAAACAACCACGCACGCGCCGCCGTCATCTACTGGACTTGGGAGTCTTCCCAAGCAAAGTGCATATGGCGACGCGAAGCCGCAAGGGCTACTGGAGGATGAGCCAAGTATCGATTGTGCGAAATGCGCTGAACAACCGTTGGTTAGAAGAACAAGGAGTTCCGGATATGAAAGCCATCTGGATTACTCTTCACTACCCCGGGCAAGCTCGGGGAGTCTGATTGGAACCGCCCGGTACGGAGCCTTACGCAGGGTGGTGTGGGGCCGGGGAGCTAATCACTCCTCGGAACCGGATTATGCATTTTTGTTGGTTCGATGACTGAGCCATCTAGTAATACTATTATTTGTAAATTGCCAAAAGATCCAAACCACTTTTCATTGCTGTAGGCTCCAGCTCTGGTAGTATAACTGAAACGGTAAAAATAGTATCCGAGTGAATCTTCTCCCTTAAATTCACGCTTTGCATATTTTAGTTTCCACTTTCCATCTTTCCCAGTGTAATTGTCACCAAGAATCTTCTTGGCTTGAATTTCTGCTTTTTGCAGAGCTTCGATTAAGGGGATTCCCTTTGGTTCAGAAACATATGATTCTTGATTGTTATCTTTTCCGATTCTTTTAAGCGAAAAATGTCCTCCTGATTTCTTAAAAGCTTCTTCGGATACTTTCGATACATAGCGAATTCCGTCAACATCACTCATGAAGTATTGATCACCTTTCTCGGCACAGCCAATAGATGTTAGGAAGAGTGAGAATATTAGTATTATTTTCAGCAGAACTAGTGGTTTAATTTACACCGTGAATATGCTAAATCACCTTATAACTGTCTA
>JBGCEU010000185.1:0-11538 GCA_045106535.1 Akkermansiaceae bacterium
GCGTAGTCGTCTCTCTCAACCGTTCCCGTATCGGCGTCTTCTTCGCCGAGGATCATTTTGAAAAGGGTCGATTTGCCAGCGCCATTAGGTCCGACGAGTGCAACACGCTCGCCCCAGTTGATGGTCATGTCCGCCTCTTCAAAAAGAGTGCGTCCGCCTAAAGTCTTGGTGAGATTTCTAATAACAAGCACGCGGGGTGCTTAGGCGCATCCAGTGTGTTTGTCACCCCTAAAAGGATGAATTTGAATAGCTTGGAGGCTACTTCAGCTCTTTGATGCGGATGTTTTTCCAAGTGACAAAAAACGTGCCACTCTTGCCTACGCCATGGACTTGCAGGCCGATGAAGCCCTTCGAGTGGGTTTTGTAAATGGGGTCATCGCTGATGTCGCAGATGGGGTTGCCGTTGATCCATGTCTGGATGCGTGGACCTTTGCAGACGATGCGGTAGTGATTCCACTTGCCGTCTTTAAAGTGCTTATGTGGCTTGCGGTCTTCATTGGGTACGAGCCAGCCGCGGCCAGTCGTCCTGCCTTCGCCGTAGATGTATCCTGCCTCGCCGCCACCCCGGATGTCAGTAGCTTCGATCTCAACCTGCGGGCCGGTGACGCGGCCTTTCATGATCTCGGGCTTGGATTGGGATCTCAGCTGCACGCCGGAGTTTAGCCTGCTGTCTACCCAGACATCGAATTCGAGTTCAAAATCGCCGTATTCCTTGTCCGTGCAGAGGAATGAGTTAGGGCTGCCTTTTTTGGTTATGCCCACGATGACGTCATCCCTGACATCGAAGGTGGCTGTGCCGTTTTTCTGGTTCCATCCTTTGAGTGTCTTGCCGTCGAACAGGCTGACCCAGCCGTCGGTGTCTTTGTTTTCCTTCTGTGTCTTGGCTTTTTCGCCGTGGTTGTCAGCATGTGCGAGCGGGAGAAGGGCAGTGGAAATGGCGAGGATGAGAGTCTTTTTCATATGTTAAGAGGATACCTGATTGTTAATAGGCGTCTTTCAAGAACCAATGATCTTGCTGTCATCGTTACGTAGCCTTGCCACTGAATAGTGGGGATCATCAGGCAGCACTTCGATGTCTACAAGCGTGCCAGCTTTTTCAAGCATCTTCCGGCAATCGGGTGATAAGTGGCGAACGTGTAGCTCCTTGCCAGCGTTCTTGTATCGGTCTCCGAGCGCATTGATCGCCTCAAGTCCGGAAAGGTCACAGACACGCGCTTCCTCAAAATCAATGACGATGTTTTGCACATCAGACTTGGCTTGAAACTTGTCTGAGAACTCCCTAACAGAGCCAAAGTAGAGCATGCCTTCGACTCCATAGATGCGTTCTTCAGGAGTGTCCTTGTGCATCGTTACGATGATGTGCTTGGAGCTTTCCCATGCAAAAACAAGAGCGGAAAGAATAACGCCGACAAATACCGCCAGGGCAAGGTCGTGCATGATGGCTGTCACCAGAGTTACAGTAAGGATGATCAGCATCTCGGACTTGGCAATTTTTCCAAAGCTCTTGAACGTCGACCACTCGAAGGTGCCGATTACCACCATGAACATCACGCCCACGAGTGCGGAAATCGGTATTTGTATAATGATAGAGCCTCCAACCATAATAAAGAGGGCGAGGGACACAGCGGCAACGATGCCAGATGTGCGGCCACGACCACCGGATTTAATATTGATCAACGATTGCCCGATCATGGCGCAACCGCCCATACCGTGGAATAATCCTGATAGGATATTGGCGGTTCCTTGAGCAATGCTCTCACGGTTGCCTTGGCCGCGAGTCTCTGTAATTTCATCGATCAACTGAAGTGTCATCAGTGATTCGATGATTCCTACCATAGCAACCACAAAGGCTGTTTTTAGTATGAACTGCCAATGGTCCCCCCAATTGAATCCTGTGGGGAAAGCGAATGGAGGAAAACTATTACTTAGCGTGCCGTCGCCACCACCATCTTTAAGCACGTTTTCGATTGTTCGAGCATCTGGCAAGAAATATGCAATCAGGCCAACGACAACGATTGCAACCAGCGTCGAAGGTACCGTTTTGGTGATTTTTGGAAAGTAATGAATAATAGCCATCGTCAGAACGACTAGCCCAATCATTAGCCATAGCGCGCTTCCTTGCATCCAATCACCACCAGCCTTAAAGAAGTCGAACTGCCCCATACAAATCACAATGGCGAGCCCGTTAACAAAACCAATCATTACAGGGTGGGGGACAAGCCGGATAAATCGTGCTAGCTTCAACGCTCCAAAGAGAATTTGGATAACTCCTGCCACGATGATCACTGCAAATAAGAACTGTAGACCTAAGTCTTCTCCAATTTCGTTGCCGTATTTGACGGCTGAGCCAGCGACCACAGCGATAGCACCCGTTGCCCCCGAAATCATGCCAGGGCGTCCACCCAGTGTGGCGGTGATAAATCCCATAAACACAGCTGCCCAGAGGCCTACGAGCGGATCGACACCGGCAATGAATGAGAATGCGATTGCCTCAGGGACGAGCGCCAGGGCAACGGTCAGCCCGGAGAGTGAATCGTCCTTGAGGTTACCGTTTTTCTTGGTGAATAGGTGGAACATGAAAGTAAAAGCGTGCGTGTGAAGTCACGCGGACTAGAGGGAAGAGGGCGGAATAGCAACCCTGATCTGGGGCTTAATCTTCATCCAAGGTGCAATAAAGTGTTACAATATGACTGTTTTCATCAAAGGGCTCCGTGGTGTCAAAGTCACCGATCATCTTATCGACTTTGTATCCTGCCGTTTCGAGAAACCGGGAGAGTTCGTTTGGCCAGAACCAGTTTAGCTTGTGCAGGCTGTTGCTGGTTTCAATGACATTGTCTTCCTTATCCGAGATTTCATATCGATGCTCGCGGCTCAGGCGCTGAGACATGCGGTTTATTTGAAAACGTGTGTGGCAGCGGGCGGTGTTGCCATTACTGTGCTTCATTTCCTGATCGAGGAACCACTCACCTTCTTCAAGTTCGCCTGTGATTTCTGCCCATGGGATGAAGGTGGTGATGTAGAGCCCGCCGCCTGGATGAAGGTGATTACGGATATTGAAAAACACATCGGGTAGCTCCTCTGGGGAAATGAACTGCAGGGTGAAAGCGGGTATGGTGATTGCGCTGTAGCTGGAGCTAGTTGAGAAGTCACCGATATTCGCCGAGTGCAGAATGGGCTGGTGGGATACGCATTTTTCCGCGCACATCTCAAGCATGGCGGGTGAGTTATCCAGACCCTCGATCAGAAATCCTTTTTCTAACAATGGTAGTAAAAGCCGACCCGATCCGCAGCCGAGTTCCAGCGCAGTGCCCGAATGTTTTTCCAAGAATCCTTCTAACAATGGTGATTCTGCTGAGCCGCCCTCGGCTTCCCAAAAAGCATCGTGTAGACTTGCCTCCAAGTCCTCATACATATCTGGTTTCTGCATCACGCGTCTTCCGGTTTGATCATCGCGTAAAGGGTCGTGCCGGTAATGGGCTCGCGCATCTCGTCATGAGCGACTCGAAGGCCACGTTCGGCGCTGTCTAAAAATAAGAGAACATGATCCTCTCCATACATTTCCTTGAAGTCCTCGTAGGTGAATTGATCGGTAAGTGTCGTTTTTTTGATGGCTGCACCCTCGGCGGCAAAGCGCTCTAGTCGGTTGAACTTAGGGCGTGATGGGAATGAAATACGACCTCTCATGTGTGACGCAACCGCTGTTGAATGGTGGTAATCATCGTCATGGGGAGCTACCTGCCAGATGTATTCTCTACCAAAAACGTGGACAAAATGCTGGGTGGCAAGCGAGTTGACTTCGTCATTTGGAGTCGTGGCTAATAGCTGACCGAGGCCAGAGAGCTCGAGTTCGTCTTCGACGTATTCGGAGAGGATATTAGCGCGGTGCGCCGGGATTCCTAACAATTTTGCCTCGGCGATATTATCGTAGTTGGTGTCTAGTAACAGGACATCATGTCCGTCGTCTTGTAGCGCCTTAGCGGCGAGACGTGTCCACAAGCCAGCGCCTGCAAAAAGGATGCCGCGCGGGTCTTTTGTTGCTAATCCTAGCTTGCGCGCGATTGGTGCGGCAAAAATGCCATAGGCTGCCACCGTGCCAATGATGACGATAAATACAATAGGCACCATCTGGGAGGTGGCCTTACTCACGCTCTCGGATAGGTGACCTGCGTCTACTGCGTGGTCGAATTCCAATGCGAAAATGGCGGTCACTGCGGCGGCGACGATTCCACGTGGTGCCATCGCGGATAAAAATATCTGCTCCTTAAACGTGACTTGTTTCGAAAATAGATTGGAGCCAAATACCGAGAGTGGTCGGACCACGATAACGAGAATGGCGAGTAGTAGTAGTCCGGGGACAAGCGCGTCCTGAAGATCACCCAGTTCCATTCTGCCTGACAGAACAATAAACAGAACGGAAATGATGAGAACACGCAGGTTTTCTTTAAACTCAAGAATGTGTTTTACGGAGACTGACTTCTGGTTGGCGAGTGCGATGCCCAACACCGTGCAGGTTAGTAGTCCGGACTCCGCCTGAATTGTATTAGATGCGGCAAAGGCAGTGGCTGTGACCGCTAGCAGGAAGACCGAGTGTAAGTAATCTGGTATGAGATGATGTTTGAGAAGCAATTCGATAATTTTAGCCAAGACATAGGCCATTACCACCCCGACGAGTAAGGTCAAGCCGAGCGCACGTAAGACCTCGTCCATCGCTGCATCGACGCTGCCGGCGATTGCTACCTGGTAGACAAGCACCGCCAGAATGGCACCGATGGGGTCGATCACAATGCCCTCCCACTTTACCACGTTACCTATTTTCTTAGACGGCTTAATATGGCGCAGTAGCGGGGCAATCACTGTTGGTCCCGTTACCACAAGAATAGCACCCATCATCGATGCCACCTGCCATTCATAGCCGAGCAAGTAGCGCATGAAACCGTATGTGAGAAGGAAACTAAGGACTACACCGACAGTGCAAAGCCTTAGTGCTGGTGTCCCGCTCTCCTTGAGATCGGAGAATTTGAGAGTCAACCCTCCTTCGAAAAGGATGACGGCCACACACAATCCCACGGCTGACAAGAGGACGTCATTTGCAGCCAGATAATCGTCCATCTTTGCTCCGGTGAAGTAGCTTAGTCCGAAGCCGAACGCCAGTAGCAGCAAGATTGATGGCAGCTTGCATTTCCAAGCCAGCCATTGTGCGAAGATGCCTAGAGATAGGACGAGTGTGAAGTAGATGAGCGGAGTCATGCGTGATGTTCCTAGTAAATGTCAGGAATTGGCTCATGACCAATGTATTTACAGTTCATTTCCGTCATGAAAAAAAATGAAAAAGAAAAAAACTTGGTGGCTTGACGTCGGGTGACCACTTGACCAGTCTTGCACAATGGTTGCTAATCCATTGTGGATTGGTTACACCGATGGCATAATCATTATTCAAGAGAAACTTTTACACTGTGTATTCTAACGAAGACTATCTGCTGGAACTTCTAACCGAAGCTGGCTTGTTAACAGCTGAGGAAATCGAATCCGTTCGCGGTCAACTCCAGGGGCGCGAGAGTGTTGTGGAGCGGCTCATTGGGGCTGGTCGTGTGACCGAGGAACAAGTGGCGCAAGTATGTGCTCAGAGTTCCAGCATGGATTACATTGATCTAGCTCATACACCAATTGCTCCAAACGTATTTGAGGCAATGTCAGATGAGATAGCCAAAAGGTTTAAAGCGGTGCCCGTCGCTGATGATGGTACTTATCTTACTGTTGCAGTTTCTGATCCTCTTGATTTTGAGACACTTGATAGTCTGCCTCATTTAGTTGGTCGTGAAGTTCAGGCAGTGTGCGCTACGGCATCTGCTATCCAGCAAGTGATTCACCAGAATTACGGTGGAGATATTGAGGAGGCTGACACTACGTCTGAGTTTACTGTCGTCAGTGCCGAGGGTGACGAAGAGGCATCCGCAGACGATGCTCCTATCATTAGGATGGTATCTACCATGCTGTTAGAAGCATTCAAGATGGGCGTGAGTGATATCCACATAGAGCCGCTGGAAACATCTTTGCGCATCCGCTTCCGTGTTGATGGTAAGCTTGTGGAAGTCGACAACCACCCTAAAAAACTACACCCAGCGATCGTGGCTCGCGTAAAGGTCATGAGTGGTACTATGAGTATCGCGGAGAAAAGGCTACCTCAAGACGGTCGAATTCAGATTCGTGTTGCGGGTAAGGAGGTTGATTTACGTGTTTCCTCAGTTCCCAGTAACCACGGTGAAAGCATCGTCATGCGTATCCTCGACAAGACTTCGCTAATGTTGGGGCTGCCTGAACTTGGTTTCTTATCCGATGACCAAGACACATTTAATAAAATGATACGTCTACCTGACGGCATCATTCTCGTGACGGGACCTACAGGGTCGGGCAAGACGACAACACTGTATGGCTGTCTCAACACTATTAATACGTCTGACCGGAAAATCATTACCGTTGAAGATCCTGTGGAGTATGAGCTTCCAGGTATCAATCAGGTGATGGTTAAGACTGATATCGGTATGAGCTTTGCCGCTGCGCTGCGTGCAATGATGCGTCAGGCACCAAACGTAATCATGGTGGGTGAAATTCGTGACGAGGAGACAGCGAGTATCGCGATTCAGGCGGCTCTAACTGGCCACTTGGTTTTCTCAACACTTCACACGAACGACGCCCCTGGTGCTGTTGCCCGTTTGGCTGATATAGGAATTCAACGTTTCCTGATTGCTTCTTCGGTAAGGGCGATTGTCGCCCAGCGCCTTGTGCGAAAGCTCTGTCCCAAGTGTAAAACTCCCGCCGCGCTGTCTGATCGGGAAATGAGAGTTCTTGGTCTTGACGCAAAGCAGGTGGCAGAAAGTGATATCATGGGGCCACAGGGTTGTGAGCTATGCCGTGATACAGGCTACAAAGGCCGTATGGGCATCTTCGAGATTTTCAAGGTCGATGATGAAGTCAGGCACTTAATCAACGAGAGCCTCACATCGCCTCAGCTTCGCCGGCGTGCACGTGAGCTAGGAATGCGCACACTGCGTGAGGATGGTATCCGTAAGATTCTATCAGGAAGTACTTCTGCAGAGGAGGTGCTGCGCGTCACCATGTCGGACAATGATTAGACTCATCCAATTTTTTAGAACCCAAGCCAAATAATTCCGCGATAACCAAGCGACAACAATTTTCATGGACAATTCACAACTCATCGACATCTTCGTCAACCGTGGTTTGATCGATCAGTACCTGGCTGCTGATATCATTCAGGAGGTCGAGAACAGCGGTAAGGAAATTTCAGAGATACTCGCCGACTACGAAGTCATTCAGGAAAAGGATGACGTCTGGCCGCTTATCGCTAACGAACTTGGCGCTGGAATGGTAGATCTAAGTTTGTTTGATCCTCCTCCAGAACTTCTTGCTCTGATTCCAGCCGGTATGGCCAGGCTACACGGGGCATTACCAGTGAACGTTGACAACGAGGGGCTGACAGTCTGCCTAGTAGACCCACTCAATCCACAGGTCATCGAGGATTTACGCTTTGCACTGGGTAAGGAAATTATACTCGCCATTGCGCCCGACCATGTGGTGGAGAAAAAACTTGCTGACGCCTACGGTGGCGAGGGCCAGGCAATGGATGATATTCTCAGCCAGCTTGAGTCAGGTGCAGGATCATCGGGAGAGCCAACCGCTCAAGATCTCGAGGCTGAGGCGAATTCTGCTCCTATTATTCGATATGTGGACTTAGTCCTATATCAGGCAATCAACGAAGGAGCGTCTGATATCCACTTTGAGCCTTTTGAGGCAGATTTTAAAATTCGCTATCGTGTAGATGGTGCTCTCTATGAAATGGCTCCGCCGCCAGTTCATCTTGCCCTGCCGATCCTATCCCGGATCAAAGTGATGTCTAACATGAACATCGCTGAGAAACGGATTCCTCAGGATGGACGTATCGTGAAGAGCATCGGTGAGAAGCAAGTTGATATGCGTGTATCAACTCTGCCGACTCAACATGGTGAAAGTATCGTGTTGCGTGTCTTGGATCGGAGTAACGTGAACCTGAGCTTGGATGTTCTTGGAATGCCCAAAAACACTCTGGAGTATATCAATGAGACGGTTCGTAAACCAAACGGGATTTTTATCTGCACTGGTCCTACCGGAGCAGGTAAGACTACGACGCTCTACGCCGCACTGAAAGAGATTAATACCATTGACTCCAAACTACTCACCGCTGAGGACCCTGTGGAATATGATGTGGACGGTATCATTCAGGTGCCTGTGAATGAAGGCATCGGGTTGACTTTTTCACGTGTTCTTCGAGCGTTCCTACGTCAGGATCCCGACCGCATATTGGTGGGAGAGATTCGTGACCTAGATACCGCTCAAATTGCAATTCAAGCATCCCTAACAGGCCACTTGGTCTTGTCTACACTTCATACAAATGATGCACCTGGTGCTGTGACGCGTCTCGTGGATATGGGGACTGAGCCATTTCTTGTAGCCGCTTCACTTGAGGGTATTCTTGCCCAGCGTTTGCTGCGGACGATCTGTAAGGACTGCAAAGCTGCCTACGAACCAAACGAAGCACTACTCAATCAATTAGGAGTTTCTTCTCACGAGTTGGGAGACAAGGAGTTCTACACTGGAAAAGGTTGTGATACTTGTGATGACAGTGGCTATAAAGGCCGACGTGGATTGTTCGAATTATTGGACGTTACAGATCCTATCCGCGATCTCATTACTGATCGTGCACCTACGGTTGTCATCAAGCAGAAGGCTATCGAGCTGGGTATGCAAACCTTGCGTGAAGATGGACTACGTAACATTTACGACGGAAATACAACTATCGAGGAAGTGCTTAAGTACACCTAGGTAAAAATTTTTAAAACAAAGCTCGAAATTTCAATCACATATTTCTAGTCTAATCGGACAATACACACATCACTATGGCCAACTTTCAATATATTGCACTAGACGCCAAAGGCGAACAGACAACTGGAACCGTTCAGGGTGCCAGCGAGTCAGACGCCATCCAACAGCTTCGCGCCCAAGGACTCTACCCCACACAGGTGGTAGAAGAAGGTAAGGGAACACTCAGTGCCGGAAAAACTAAATCGAAAACACGCGGCAAAAAGAAGGTTAAAGCGGTTTCCGGTGGTAAGATAAAACCCAAAATTCTGATGATCTTTACCCGTCAGTTGGCTACGCTGATTGACTCGGGTCTCCCGCTCTTACGCGGACTTACTGTCCTTGGAAAGCAGGAGCCAAACCCTGTCTTGCGCTCCACTGTTAACTCACTTGCTGATTCCGTGCAGACTGGTGCGACATTCTCCGAGTCGCTCTCTCAGCACCCAAAGATATTCAATAAGCTATACGTAAACATGGTCAAGGCGGGTGAGCTTGGTGGTGTTCTTGAAGTTGTGCTTACGCGTCTCGCTGAATACATGGAGAAGGCTCACAAGCTGAAGAATAAGATTGTTTCAGCGATGGTTTACCCAGTGATCGTTCTCTTTATTGCAGTCGCGATCTTGGTATTCCTGATGTTATTCATCGTGCCAAAGTTCAAGGACATGTTTGCTGAGCAAGGTGGTGATCTACCAGCAATTTCAAGCCTGGTATTCAACGCATCGGATAATATGATGGCGAGGCCTGTGGTCTTACCTAATATCGTGTGGATCTTTCTGATTCTTGCAGGTGTTGTTGTCCTCATTAAAGTATGGGGAAACACAGCTGGCGGTCGTTCTGCCATTGATGCATTCAAGTTAAAGATCCCAGTCCTAGGAGACCTTACCAAGAAGAGTGCGATTTCTCGATTTTCCCGTACGCTCGGAACGTTGGTCACATCAGGTGTGCCCATTCTTCAAGCGCTGACTATTACCCGTGATACCGCTGGGAACGTTGTCGTTTCAAAAGCGATTGATAAGGTTCATGAGGCGGTCAAGGAAGGTGAATCCATTGTAGCGCCGCTACAGGCGAGTGGGATTTTCCCAGCGATGGTCATCAGTATGGTCGATGTTGGTGAAGAAACGGGTCAATTGCCGGAGATGCTTCTTAAAATCGCGGACGTCTATGATGACGAAGTAGATAATGCGGTGACGGCGCTCACATCTATATTGGAACCCATTATGATTGTCTTCTTGGCACTGGTTGTCGGAACGATTGTATTTGCATTGTTCCTACCATTGATTAAGATGATTCAGAACGTGGACTCCCCACAATAGTCGCCCAAAGGCGATTCAGGAAAAGGATTACTATTCAATCCAAGCCCAAAAAGCTGCCACAACAATGTGGCAGCACCTGATAACCCATAACCTGTCATTATTATGAAAAAGCCACTCCAGGATCAAGTTCGTGCAGCTAGAGGATTTACACTCATTGAAATCATGGTCGTTATCGCGATCATTATTGTGCTAGCAGGAATGGTGGTCAGTGGAGTGGGTTGGTACAAGCGTAAGGCTGCAGAAAACAAAACGAAAGTGCTTGTCGCGAGTGTCGAGCGCGCACTTGAAGAATACCGATCTGACAACAGCACTTTTCCAGTTGTAAATGATCCAAACGAAGGCAGCACCTCGGAAGTATATATGGCGCTCTTTGGGGATTCGGACGGGGATGGGCAAGCCAACTCCGGAGAGACTGTCTACTTGTCAATTCTGGATCCTAATTTGACTGGAAACAAACTTAACGTGGAAAAAAATGGAGGTGCCTACGTTATTGTTGATTCTTGGTTTGCGCCTCTCAGATACCAATCCCCTGGTGATATGAATCCTGATTTCGACCTATGGTCAATGGGTCCAGACGGTCAAGGTGGACCCAC
Organism: Akkermansiaceae bacterium; assembly: GCA_045106535.1. Classification (GTDB taxonomy): domain Bacteria; phylum Verrucomicrobiota; class Verrucomicrobiia; order Verrucomicrobiales; family Akkermansiaceae; genus Oceaniferula. The sequence continues at coordinate 10,817 of JBGCEU010000185.1, forward strand.
TGGTGCTTCAGATAAGCAGCGGGACGATATTAAAAACTGGTAAGCTTCCCTTGGTGCTTCTGTTAAACTTTTCACGAAGTTTTTGAGTGAGAGGTTTTTCAAAACGGAAGCATTGACCTTTACATTATTGCCTGTGCGACTTACCTCGACGCCCTAACCAATTCATACATGCCAGAAGAATCACCCCAGCCGGATCAGGAGACCTCCTCGATCGACAAAAAATCCGCTCCAGACTCAGCCGATGTTAAGAGCCAAGATAGCTCGTCTCCTTCAAATGTAAGTGAGCAAGGCGCCTCATCTGATGGTTCCTCTGTACAGAAAAAATCGACTAAGAAGTCAGCAAAAAAGGCGGCTAAAAAATCAACTCCTCGCGACAAGTCAAAGCGTGGCGATTCTGCAAACAAAGATAAGTCCGCTAAAGACGAAAAGCAAAGCGGCGATGAGCAGCAGGGTCGTCAGCAGCCTAGGCGTGGTCGAACCCGCGGACGTGGCAGGCAGCAACAAGATCAACCTCATGAACCGAAGGTTAAGCTGGATCGGAAAAAAGTCACCGAGCGTGCTTGGAAAATTTTTCTTGGCGAAGTGAATGAAGAAGGTCTCGCACTCATTGCTGATAAGGATGCACGCGAGCTCGCGCGGCGTAGTCTCCGCGTTGCTGAGCTCTATAGCCTAGAAGAGGCAATGATCTTGAAAAAGGCAAAGAGCGATAAGAAAAGATCAGC
>JBGCEU010000186.1:0-18653 GCA_045106535.1 Akkermansiaceae bacterium
GGGAACTGATCCATGGTCAAATTACCAAGTTATTGGTTAATTTCTTAACCAATCCATAGGCGAAGAGTGAATTCTTCTAAAGAATTTATGATATTCACGAAACAAATAGGCTTCCCATGAAAAAAATGAGGGAAACGGTCGATTGACTCTTGGCGTGCCATATCTTCCACATACACTTAGTGTCGTGCCGAAAGAGCGAGCAAGTTGGGTTACAGTATGTCTCGGGCTTGCGCGAATGATTTTGCATTCGCGTGAGATGCGACGGAAGGCACTGTTTCAGCTCGTGATCGTGCTGCTCGTAGTCGTGGCTCTGGGCGCTTGGCCGCTAGCAAATTGGCTGTCGCAAAACGTATGGCTGTTTCTCGCGTGGTGGGGGATCTGTATGACCTACGGTTTGCTCGTCATTCTACTCGCCATTTACGATATGGCGGCAGTGGTTAAGGAAGAGCGGGAGAAAGCGGAATAGGATCTACTTTTACGTCCGCGACAACGAGCGCTGATGAAGCTAACTAAGCCTCTCGGCCACAGCACTTCTTGTATTTTTTACCTGAGCCGCATGGGCAGGTTTCGTTGCGGTTTACCTTGATGCTTGGGCGGCGCTGGGGGAGGTTGATCTTGATTTTCTCGTTTTCTCCGGCTGGGGTCATCGAGAGTGCGGCAGAGTTACCTGTTTGGGCGATGTTGTCCTGACTGATTTGCTGGGCGGCATTCGCATCACTGGAAAGCTGCTGAGGCAGACCACGCATGAAGTTTTCGAATTGATCCAGATTCGTAGTTGAGCGGAACAGATTGGCGAGCGTTTCGCTTTCGATGCTGCCCATGAGGGTTTCGAAGAGTGCGTAGGCTTCATTCTTATATTCCACGAGTGGATCTTTTTGACCCTGAGCACGTAGATGCACACCTTCGCGAAGAGCGTCCATGTTATAGAGGTGCTCTTGCCATAGCTTATCGATGGAGCTAAGGATGATGTGGCGCTCTAACATGTCGAGCATCTCGGGCTTTTCGTGCTGCATTTTCAGCTCGTAAGCCTGCTTCACTTTATCAACAACAAACTCTGAATTACCTTCGGCATCACGATCGTGGAAACCACTGTCGTCCAATGTAAGCTGAATGGGGAAGGTAGTGTTGACCCAGTTGAGTAGTTCAGCGTAGTCGGGTGCTCCTTCATCGCGCTCCTCCATGTATGAATGCACGGTTTCCGGTATGGCTCGCTCGATGACCTCATAGACGAGATCACGGGGATTTTCCGAATTAATGACTTCGTTACGGTAGCCGTAGACGACTTCCCGCTGCTTGTTCATCACATCGTCAAAGTCCAGAACGCGTTTACGCCAAGTGTAGTTACGCTGCTCAACGCGCTTCTGTGCCGTTTCGACGGAGCGGTTTAGCCACTTGTGCTCAAGAGCTTCGCCGTCCTCCATGCCAAAGCGCTGCATCATATTGGTCATGCGCTCGGCGGCGGCAAAGTTACGCATGAGGTCGTCCTCGAATGAGATAAAGAACTGGGACATACCGGGGTCTCCCTGACGGGAGCATCGTCCACGTAGCTGGCGGTCGACACGACGTGATTCGTAGCGTTCCGTGCCGATAACAAATAGTCCTCCTGCCTCGGGGACTCCCGGAGCGAGTTTGATATCAGTTCCTCGTCCCGCCATATTGGTAGAAACGGTGACAGAACCCTTCTGGCCGGCGTTCTGAACGATCTCGGCTTCCTGGCGGTGGTATTTAGCGTTCAGGATACTGCACGGAATTTTCGCGCGTTTGAGCATTTTTCCTAACAGCTCGGATGCTTCCACGGAAGCCGTTCCTACGAGGACTGGCTGGCCGCGATCATTCGCTTCCTTGATTTTGCTCACCACTGCATTGTATTTTTCACGGCGTGTTTTGAACACCTGATCGTTGTGATCGATTCGGATGTTAGGCACATTGGTCGGGATAGGTAATACGTCCAGTTTGTAAATGTCATGGAACTCCGCAGCTTCGGTTTCAGCGGTTCCCGTCATGCCGGCGAGCTTTTCGTAGAGTCGGAAGTAATTCTGGATGGTGATGGTGGCGTAAGTCTGTGTTTCTTCTTCGACGTGTACACCTTCCTTAGCTTCGACGGCTTGGTGCAGTCCATCGGACCAGCGGCGACCGGGCATCTCGCGGCCAGTGTTTTCATCCACGATGACGACTTTGTTGTCAGCGAGGACATATTCCACGTCTTTCTCGTAGAGGCAGTAAGCCTTCAGGAGCTGGGAAATGGAGTGCATCTTCTCACCTTGAGTGTCGAGACGCTGTTGGAGCGTTTCCTTTTTCTCGGCACGCTGTTCCTCGGATAACTCCAGGTTAGCATCGATCTCTGCGTAGGCTTCACCAAGATCAGGAAGGACAAAGGCGTCTGAGTCATCGGGGGCAAGATACTCACGACCCATTTCCATGAGGTCTGCATCATGTGCTTTTTCGTCGATGGTGTAATAGAGCTCCTCCTTGATGGCATACAGATCACGTTTTTGCGCGTCCTGATACATCGAGAGTTCGGTCTTCTCGACGAGTCGGCGTGAATCTGGATCCTCCATGAAGCGCATCAGCTGACGGTTACGTGGGTTGCCGAGTTTGATTTTGAACAAGGCGCGTCCTGCGCCTACTTCATCGCTTCTTTCGAGCGCTTCTTTGGCTTCTTCTGCCAGCTCGTTGCAGAGTAGATTTTGGCGTTTGACGAGTTGTTCGATAAGCGGTTTGTATCGACCATACTGATCTGTGTTAGACACTGTAGATGGACCAGATATGATCAATGGAGTTCTGGCTTCGTCAATGAGGATAGAGTCGACCTCATCAATGATGGCGAAGTAATGACCTCGCTGGACCTGCTCTTCCTTCGAGGATGACATGCCGTTGTCGCGGAGGTAGTCGAAGCCGAATTCAGCATTGGTGCCGTAAGTAATGTCGGCATCATATTGCTCGCGGCGGAGCTCGGATGGCTGTTGGCTTTGGATGCAGCCAATAGTGAGTCCTAGAAATTTGAATACAGCACCCATCCACTCGGAGTCACGCCTTGCCAGATAGTCGTTTACAGTCACAACATGCACCCCCATGCCAGTCAGACCATTCAAGAATACGGGTAGGGTGGCTACTAAAGTCTTACCTTCACCAGTTTGCATCTCGGCGATCATTCCACGGTGCAGAGCGATGCCGCCGATGAGCTGAACGTCGAAGTGAACCATCTCCCATGGCACAGGTTGGTCACATACATTGATGGTTTGACCACACAGGCGGCGGGCAGCATTTTTTACTGCGGCGTATGCCTCAGGTAATATTTGGTCGAGATACTTGGCGCGAGCAGATGTGAAGTGGCGTTCCTCCGTGTCGCGGAAAGCGATTTTGGCCTCCTCAATGGATTCGACTGTGGGCTTGACCTCGGGTAGATTTGGAAATTCCTCGCGAAGGGCGTTCAATCTGGCGCCGACTTCTTGAGCGATTTCGGAAAGCCCAGCCTCATCCATCGACTCTAGCTCACGAACGGTGGCTGTTTTCAGTGGCAAGTAGCGGTGCAAGTGCTTTTGCCAAGCCGCTACTTTTTCTTTAAGCTGATCGGTGCTTTCTCGTTGATAAGCCTCCTCAAGCTCATTAATTTTGGCGACGATAGGCCGCACACGTTTGATTTCGCGCTGGTTCTTGTTGCCAACGATTTTTTGCAGGGTCCACTTGATCATGGTCGTGATAGGAAATTGGAATTAGGAAGTCTTAATAGGATTTAAAAAGAGAAGTGTTACCGTGCAATCAGAATGCACTGGCGCGGAACTCCTTACACCCGCTTGCCCCTGATGGCAAGGGATTAGGAGCCCTTGATATCAGCTAGAGTCTCAGGGTTTTCCTGCAGATGATTTGTGACCGAGCGAATTGCCTCCAAGGTGGCTTTAGAGACGTGGTGCTCCATGCCTTCTACGTCACGATAGATTGTGTCCTCGTCGATATTAAATAACTGGAGAAAACGGGTGAGTGTCTCGTGTCTATCAATGATTGCCCGAGCGATACTTAGCCCCTCCTCGGTGAGTGTTGTGCCGCGATATTTCTCATGAGCAACCAAGCCTTCCGCATCGAGGCGCTGTAGCATGTTGGTGACACTTGCTTGAGAGATTTCCAATTTTTTAGAAATGTCAATGGGGCGCGCATACCCCTTTTCCTCGATCAGGTGTAGGATCTGTTCGAGGTAGTCATCGCGTGCAGTGGAGCCGCTTGTACGGTGGGATGCGGGCATGTGTGCTGAGAGTCAGGAGAGCAGAGCTGAGAGTCAAGAGATTATGGGCTTTCCGATGATTTGACGATGATATGCGGTCGATAGAGATCGCGGTTAGAAGCCTGAAACTCTGCCTTTAATCTAACTTGAAATTTGGACAGATCACATATTTCCCAGCTTAGAAATTTCCACTTACCCTGGTTTCCATCATGGCTGATACCGATCAGTAAATGCGCTGCGTCATACTGAATCTTGTTAGTTCGTGTGCGAGGTTCGTAGTAAAAGGTGCGAAATGAGGAAGATCGGGATTTTTTTTCGTAGAGCTTGGGATCGAGGTAAAAGTGGGTTTTGCCTCCAGAAGCATCAGTATGGGTGATGAGCATGTCTGGATAGCCCGAGCGCTGTTCTTTTCCCTGTGCATTTTTGGGGATCGAGCAAGTCAGCGTGGGGTGTGTTTGCAAAGAGTTACGCATGTGATCCTCAAAATGGCGTGATGCTTCATTGATCCTCCTCAAACTACGGACAGGGGAATCATCTTTGTTCATAGCTACTATTGCCGCTTCCACAGCCTTGGTCAGAGCCATCAAGAATTCGCTGTCAGCGGGCTTATTGTTCTCGAATGGGATGACTTTTTTTCCGCTGCTAGCATGAACCACCTCAGGGAATGAGAATTTACGTATTCCCAAATCCTGGTTGAGCAGATGGCGCACCAGATCCTGAGTTGAGGATTTTGTGGTAGCCGGTGTCTCAACTGTGCAAGCTAGGAGGGTTCCCGAAATAGAGAAAAACGAGAGCAATAATACTATATTTGACATGCCTCTTTAAATGATTTGTTTTGATGCACGTCAACTTCATTGGGCGTGAGAGAGTCTGCCAGCCATGGCCTTGGCTGTTAGTATGCGTTACTAAACATTCGGTAATAGAAGTCGCCTGGACCCAAGTTTTCCACATGACCATCAGCAAAGAGAACATGAGCTTTCCAGTTGTGACGGAAATCAATCTGAATCTTGCAGTTCTCGGAATGAATCTTGTCATCTCCTTTGTTTGGATCGTCTGCTGTTGCCCACGGGTTATTGTTATACCAACTGGATCTGAATTCACCCCATAGATTGATATGTGCACTCATTAAAGGTTTGTTTTCTGGTCGAGATGCATCAACTAACATAGCAATTCCTGATGGTCGCTTCACTGCAGTCTCAGGGACGCCTCGATAGCCGTTTTCAGGCCTCCACGGCATTATAGCTTCGACGGCGGAGTAGTGTGACAGGGAGCGTAGATCTTCCTGAGATGAATTACTTGGAACATTCACGTTGAGGCGTTGAGATATGAAGGGATTTACGTCATTAAGGGAGTATTGGTCAGAAATCAAATGAGATAGACCACTTTCCCCGCGAACATAGTCCATCCAAAATCGCCATTCGCCGCCAGCTTCCTGAGAAAGTGGGTATCGCCCATGTTCGCTGGCGTATGCTGTGATGCCGACGCCGAGACCACGCAATTGGGCGAGATCTTTGGTGCTGCGTCCCGCTGCTGCTGCTTTCAGCGATATGGCAGCAATAATAGCCGAAAGGACAGAAATAATTGCAATCACAACGAGTAGTTCAACCAGAGTGAAGCCGCATTGAGGTCGGTTTGCGCGTCGACGTGATGTCTTCATTACCGAGAAAAACAGAATAACTCAAATTAATCTAAATTAGAATGAGATAATATTTGAGGCTGGTTTCGATCCAGCTGCTAGAAGTCGTTAATCCAGCTTGCGGCGTAATAGTAAAGCCAGCGCGCCCATTCCAAGTAGCGTCATTGTGGATGGCTCGGGAACGACCCCAGTTATTACGATTGCAGCTAGGCTTCCCGGTTGAGGAGGGGAGCCATTTGTAGAGATACTTAAAGTATCATTTGTTAGCGTTCCGGAGGTGCCACTTCCACGAGATCCATCTGTATCGTTACCATTAGGATCCTCACTAGTGCCATCCCAGCTGCCGTTTCCAAGAACCGGGATAGAAACTATGGTGCCTCCGATCGTCACGTCTTGGTGGGTAGCGTCGGGATTCTGAGACACCCTGTCTGAGCTTGTATATAGCGTCACTGTGTAGCCAGTAAGTCCCTCGGTGGTCATCCATGAGGCAAGGCCGTTGATGGTGACGCTGTAACCGCCGTCCCCGTCATCGAGGTATACGCGCATGGCTCCTATTTCCGAATTGAATCCGTCTGTGCCAGTCCAAGAACCGGCGTTGAAGAAATTCGCTGCGGACCAGTCCATCATCGCGGAAGTTCCGTTTAAGACAACACCTGTACCGCCAACGGGGTTTCCCGCAGAACCGTCCGAATCACTGATGTCAGTCCAGGTTGCACCAAAGGAGCCGCTGCCGGGTTCTTGGGCTCCCGCACCATCACCAGCATTAAAATTGATGCCTAAGATAGATGCTCCGTGTAGGGATAGGGAAAGCAAGCTGAGCGCGAGAACAGACCAGGGGATTGTGGAGGGTTTTATTTTCATATGCTATGATGTGATAAAGGCAATGTGCTGGTTAGAAATTTTTTTACAAGGAGGTTCGTGAAAAATTTCATGTCGCTGCGTCTGGTTAGCCAACTGCTATTGTATTAGCCTTCATTGGAGGGCGGCTTTCCTTAAGATCAAATACATATGCGTCGCTTTTGGCTTTGTAATTTATGCACATTTTTTTGTCCGGTCGGGAGAAGGACTCCCAATATAGAAAGTAGAACGTACTTACTGCATGCTGCAGGAGGTGGTTCTCCTAACCTAAACAACAAAAATATAATGAAAACAATACTGACTTGTGTTATGTGCACGACAACGCTTGCCCATGCTGCGATCCTCATTGGAGCAGGTGATAATTTGCCTCTTCCATCTCTCCCTCACAATACGCCTGTTGAGGTTGAAGTCCCCGTCATTTCTACTGTCTCAGGAGGGTTTGCAGGGACTTGGAGCTCACCCGCTGATGCCGCATGGCACGGCACTTTTAGTGCCACAGGAAGTCAGCCTTTGAGTTCGAATACTGGTAGTAATACCTGGGATTTTACAGGGATGAATTCATCTTATTTACCTTCTGGGAGCTTTTTTTACTTGAGTGATTTGGATGAAAGCTCATCAAGCACGATAACCTTCAAAGCCTATGACAGCGGTGGCTCACCGATCACAGCTTGGCTTGATGAGCCATTTGCAACGATTGGAAGTGGGCTTGGTCCAGGTGGGGTGCCTCTACTCACGAACATGCCTAGCTGGGAATGGAACGCTGCGTCAAGTAGCTACATCTTTGACGGGGGGGAGGTCAGTGGTAACCCTGCCTTGGGAGTATATCTACTGACGAACCAGCCGATCAGTACTTTGGAAACCACAAAACTTGGAACCAGCAATAACTTTGGCATCTATGCCCCGACAGTCCCCGAGCCGTCCACTACCTTGCTCATGGGTCTGGGTGGCGTGAGTTTTTTGCTAAGGCGTAAGAGGCACTGATTTCCGCCCAGAGTTCAAATTTTCAATCCTGAGTCCCGTCGCGCGTTTAGTGTGGCGGGATTTTTTTGTATAAAAATCACCATCAATTTGTCCGCTAGGGAAACGGGCTCCCAATACAAGGTTAGAACGCGCATCCGGTAAGTTGCCGCACCGCGCAAAAATATGACAACCAATAACCAACAACAAACCATGACCACGCAAGACTTCATGATAGGTAACGATGATCTGATGGACATCGTTCAACGCGCCAAGCCGAACTATGGCACCCGCAGATACCAGCAAAAGCATTCCGTTTCGAATGATCGCAACAAGCAGCTGGTTCAGCTTCCCGAGAAAACTCCCCAAGGAGATAGCCGCTTGCTGAGCATATCCGGCACTCCTCATCAACCAACTTTCTAAATCATATGAAAACAAAAACTAGACCTAACAATTGCCGGCGTATTCTGCCGGCTTCCATCGCTGCAGCTACCTTCATTGCTGGAACAGCTTCAGCCTCTGTTACCGTAATCAACGGAGGTTTCGAGGACATTACAGGTATGACACCAAATGGTGACTTTTACCAAGGCGGCACCATCCCAGGCTGGAGCTTTTCCGGCATCACAGCGGAAGTTGCGACCACTTCCGCTTTTGGTACACCCGCCGGAGTGACAGGCAATAATTATCTGGAAGTCTTTGTCACAGATCCCAATGGTCTCGGTACCCTCTCCCAGACCGTTTCGGGAATGACCATCGGCCAGGACTACAAGCTGACATTTGACTGGGGGAACCGGGCCGATCTAGGAGCTGATCAGAATTATGAGTTTGATGTCTCAATCGCCGGTCAGACCTTCAGTCAGTTCGGCACCGATCCAGTTGATATGACTAGCGCGATGATTCCATTTACCGCGTCAAATACCTCGGAAACAATCGGTATCACCTTCTACTTCCCAGGTTCTTTTTCATATACGGACGGTGCATTCGATAACTTCGCGATCAATCAGGTTCCCGAGCCTAGCTCGACCGCGCTCATTGGTCTCAGCGGGTTAGGCCTCATTTTCAGACGTCGCCGCCAAAACCCACAGCCGACATAACCCGAAATTCAAAAAAAATCACTTTGTTTGTCCGGTCGTCATTTCGTTTCCCAATACATAATTAGAACGACGTAACGAAAATCTTCTTGAAGCGTCTGATAACAAAAAACCAAATTGTATAATGAAAACTAACAAAAATAATATTAAAACACTAATCGTAACAGCAGGATTGACAACATTTCTCGTCGGAAGTGGGAGTGCCGCTGTGATCATTGAGGATACCTTTACTAGAAATGGTGCTCTCAATGGATCTGCTGCTGATACTGGGCAAGTCTGGAGTCATCCTGGTTCAACCTTCACTACAGACGGGAGCTCCATGCAGCTAGTTAGTAGTCAAGTAGCCAGTATTTCAGGTATTACCTTTTTACCCAACTGTATTTATAGGTTAAGCATGGATGTGTCTTTAGATACCAGTTCGAACTTTTGGATCGGTTTGGGATATGGAACACAACACGTCGATTCAACAGGCTTCATGATTCATGAACAAGGTAATGCAGGTTTGTTCCCTACAGATCTTACGGGTAAACAGACGATTCTTCTAGCGGATACAAATTTAAAGAATTTTGAAGTCACCTTACAAACCGGAGCTTCGTTGAGTAGCTCCACTACCAGTTGGAAGATTGACGGATCTACAGTAGGGACGGCTCAAAGCGTAGATGCATCGGGACTTGGTGGAGTTTTTGTTCAGCTTTCAGGAACAGGTCTCCAAGGGACGGTTGACAATTTTAAGCTGACTCATGACGCCGTCCCTGAACCTTCATCAGCGCTCCTTTTAGGCCTCGGCGGCATAGGGCTGATTTTGAGGCGCAGGCGCGTCTCGTAGCAAGAGCATGTCCGGACGTTTAAAACTCCCAATGGCATCCTTGCAGTGTGTGTGGGCATCTTATCTCGTCCGGGTAAGATGCCCTGATTTTTCGCTATCGTTAGAAGCGGCATTGACACGTATAGATGGGCTTACTAGCCTAATAACCAGCGTCACATTTCATGCCCCCGAATGACCCACCAGAGACCCACTGCTATATTTGCGGTGCTGAACTCGACCCTACAATTTTAGGTGGCAGCTGTTCTGTCTGTATGTGGTCGGATCTTATCAACGGTGGAAATGAGGATGATCCACACCTTGATGATGCGCCAGAAATCGAGGGATATGATATTCTTGAGGAAATTGGCAATGGCGGAATGGGTATCGTTTATCGCGCCCATCAGCATCAGCCGAGTCGCGAAGTTGCTTTAAAAATTGTTGCCCCATACTCACTCCGCGCCTCCCAAGCGAGGGCGCGATTTATGATTGAGGTGGAAGCTATGGCGGCTGTTGAGCACCCAGCACTTCTGCCGCTGTATGATGCCGGTGAGGATATTCACGGCAGGCCATGGCTAACGATGCAGTTGGCGCACGGTGGTACATTGGCCGATTGGCTGGACACCTATTCGGGGCAATGGAAAGACGCGGCACGCCTTGTAGTCACTCTTTGTCAGGGCGTCCAGTATGCGCATGAGCGTGGTATCCTCCATCGTGACATCAAACCTGCTAACATTCTTTTTGACGGAGATGGGAATCCTTACATCGCCGATTTTGGTCTCGCCAAGTGGGCTGATGAGGATGGCGGTATCACGCGGTCTTCCTACTTGTTAGGCTCTCCCGCATACCTCGCTCCGGAGGCTGCGGCGGGTGGATCTAAGGTAACCACCACCGTGAGTGATGTTTATGGTCTCGGCGCGGTTCTTTATGAGCTTCTCTGTGGTAGAAAACCTTACGAGGGTATGCAAGCTGCTGAGATCCTGACCCAGATCCTGGATCGCTCTCCAGTTTCACCACGAGCCAAACTTTCCAACATACCACGCGACCTTGAAGTCATTGTGATGAAGGCGATGTCACGTGAACCTGAGAAACGCTACCACTCTGCTGCCGCGTTTGCTGATGACCTGGGTCGCTGGCTGGAGGGGAAAATGATCCTCGCCCGCCCGGTGGGCAAGGTGGAAAGATTGATAATATGGGCGAAGCGCAACCCCGCGCTCAGTATTCTCTCCCTGCTCTTACTGGTAAGTTTGATTACCGGAGGAATACTTCAGTGGAAATCTAACCAAGAGCTTGCTGCGGCGCTGAATGATGCCGAGGGCCGGGTCGAGTTCATGACGCGAGAGCTGCCCGCGCAGCTGGAGCCGCTGGGTCGGCTTGACCTCCTGGACAGCGTCTTTGAAAATGTCTCAGAGCACTACGAGACAAATGGCAGGACAGATCCGGAAAGTCTTGCGCGTCATGCTGATTTTCTCACGCAGTGGTCACAGATTCTGCGTCCACGAGGATTGATTAAAGAGGCTATTACGCGTCTGGAACTGGCGATGGAACATGCCACAGAGGCAACCGAGCGGGGCAATGTGCCCATTGAAGCGTTAAGGGCGAGGGTATTTGCTGGTAGAAAGCTTGGCGAGGCACTGATCGAGGATCAGCAATACGAGCGCGCAAAATCAGTATTGGACGACACCATCCATTTTTCTGCGAAAACTGGGAAAGAACACGCCGATGACGTTCGCCTTGGTTATCTGACGGCAGAGCTTCTTATCGAGATGGCGATCGTTGAAAAAAGGACAGGGCGGCCCGAGCAGGCCTTAAAATTTGCCAACCGCGCTGTGGTAATCTGGGAGAATTTGGTTCCGGAAATGATGAAGTCACCCGGGAACCCATACTACCAGCGGGCGCTGATCACTGCGTCGAGGGCGCATTATTTCCTGAGGAAAATCCACATTGACCTCAGAGATAGAGACCGGGAGGACGAACATACTGAGGCTTATCTATCGACGTCTGCTGATTTGATGCGCATTGCCCCCGGGAATCTGCATTTTCGCCACGAACACGTGATCGCACGGCAAATCCACATCAAGCATCAACTCTATCACAAGAGTATCTCAATCGACGAAGCACTAGAGAGATATAAAAAAGTGGATGACGACATTATGCTGATCGTATCTCAAGCCCCTAGTAATGTCCGCTGGCGCACTGATGCGGTGACCAATGCTATCCGGCTGAGCCAAACAAGTGAACAGAAAAAAGACGAAGCTGCGCGTAAAAAATGGATGTTGGAAACCGGTGAACGGCTAGAGCCTCTCTATAAAATCCGAACCACGGATCTTAAATTCCTATACGCCCATCGCGAGTCCGGAGCGATGTGTGGACGTTACCTGATAGCTTACGATTGGCCCAGAGCACTCCATCACCTTACTTCAGCATTGCAACTGCAGTTGCAGATATGTCGGATTGATCCCACAAGCGACACTCATAATTCACTGCAAAATGGGAACCGGCAAATTGCAGGTTATATTCTAGAGCAAGAAGGTAAACAGGCAGCGGTTGCATGGCTCCGATCGCAGGCCGCTGTGTACGAGCGCGAGAGTCACCACTCCGGCTTGCCGGTGCTTTGGAAGTGGTCTGCGGCAATGTGTCACGCGCACATTGCGACCCTTCTGAAGAGAGGCAAACAGGCAGCTATAATGGCAAGATCTAGCTTTGATAGACTCATTGCTCTTTCAGGGGAGAGCGCTAATATTCCGGAACTTCCAGACAATATCATGAACTGTGTCGAATTGATGTTAGGTTCTCCGGATATACTTCCTGCTGATAGGGGAGAAGTCATCTCTTCGCTTCTTAATGCTCTGCCCCATCTGCGGAAAAAACCTAACAAAGAAAGGGATGAGAAGTGGCTTTCTCTCATCCTGAAGCACTCTCGTGAGATGCCACGCGCCATGCAGAAGATAATCGCCGAACAAGCGCTGAAAGAGTTTTTTTCAAATGAGGAGAAAAATAATCCTTACCACCTTGAACTTGAACAATTACGCTAACATGTCCGCCACGAGTAATCCCACTGTTAGAATCCCGGTGTCACGTCACTTGCAGGATTTTAATGGCTATTGCGGACCTGCCTGTGCCCTCATGTGTGTGGAATTTGCAGGCAGCGCAAAGTCTCCTCCCGTCTATGCGCAAAACGAGTTTTTCCGTGAAATAAGAAACCACGCAAAATCGACGAAAGACAAAAGGCCCTTTAAGTCGCCCGCTGAAAGCCTTCTTTCCATGCTGAATGATCATACTGATGGAAATATGGCGTGGGTAAAAATATACAGCCCTGATACCGAGCGGGTTGCTCAGCAGATCGTCCATGCCATCGATGAGACTCAACAACCCTGCCTCATGCTTGTCTGCGATGGCATGCACTGGGTAGTTGCCTTTGGTTTGCAGAAAAAGGATGACGGCACTCCGGCAGGTTTGCTAATGCGTGACCCCGCTTGGACTGGTATGCCTAAGTTCTACGGTCTTTCTATTTTCCCGGATAAGCCGGCGATCGAGCACACCGAATCGCCCTGCCCGTGCCTTGATTGCACAGAGAATCCGCCCGGTACCGTGCATGAGCGATACATCACTATGCATGAGCTCATCAGCGGTCGGGGACTGCAAGGCTCTCTTGATTGGGAGGGCACCGGTGCCATTGCCCTTGTCCCGGATGGTGTTTCTCCACCCGCAGTGGCTCCTGCCGCCATCGTAGCTCCTACTGCTATGGCAGTTGCCAATCCTGCTGAACACGCAGGGGAGGCGGCACTAGCTGCTGTCAAGGAGCACGGACTCTATGGTCGACCGGATTCTCCCCCTGATTGGAATGATGCTCTGGACGGAGCCGAGGCAGGAGAACCGATTCTTGTGAAAGATCCCGATGATCCGCGGGATGATTTTTATCTTGTGCCCCTCAGCCCCGCCGAACCTGAAGCTCGCTTCGGTGCCTGGGCCATGCTCGACGCAAAAACTCTGGAGCTTAGGGAGATTTCCTTGTTAGAAAACTGGAAGGCCTTGGCGTTTCCTGATGACGACTCTGGAGATGCTGAAAGGGCATCACGGCAGGAGCACACATTACCAGATGGCACGGTTGCCCGTTTCAAAAAGGAAGACTTCAAACCCAATACAAGAAACCTCGTCTGGAAAGCCTCAGCAGCATCCATCCTGCCCTACTGGCCACTCAAGGAGCTCATTGCGCCACACCCGGTAACGGGTTTACCCGTCTCAATCTACGCTACTCAGGATGGTGAAATCTATAGCGCACTGATGCCTGATGTCATCGAGCCAGCCAGCCAGCAGGCGTCACATCAGGCGCCCCGCTTGGCTGAACCTAACAATACGATGCGCAATCTGGCCATCGCGCTGGGTGGGACGACTCTGGCTTTGTTAGGTGCCACGGGATACCTGGCGGTGATACACTACCCAAGTGATGGGGACGCTCCGAGGGCAATCCCTTCAGGAAATGGAGCTAGCGATCAGAAGATCAAGTCACTGGAAGACGACAACGGCAAGCTTACGGATGCGCTCAGTAAAGCTTACCGAGACATTAAGCAAAGGGATGCTAATATCGTGGAAAAGCGCAAGACGATTGATCGACTAACAGTAAATAACAATGATCTGTTAGCTAAGAATAAGCAGCTTGAAAATGAAAAAACATCTCTTGGAAAAGCCTTGAAGGAAAATCAGGAGACGTCCAATCGGCTGAATCGGCAATTGATCGCGGTTGTGTCCGAGCGTGATCGGCTGAAAAGAGACAGTAACCGGATCATACGCGATGTTAATGACAGCAAAGACACATTCAAAAAGCTCAGTGACCAGATCAACCTGCTTGTTGCCGAGAGGGATGCTGCAAATCTGAGAAGACAGGCAGTAGAAAAACGTTCCGCGGAGATCGGGAGGGAATTGTTCGCTGCTAAACAAAAATTCGCCCAAGCGGAAACAACCATTTCCAATCTTCGAAAGCAACTCAATGATCTCAGGAATAAAAAACCCAGACCTAAACCCTGATATGCATCATCTACTCAAACACTTTGACCGCATTGTAGTCATCTCGCTGCCAGACCGCTCCGACAGGCGAGAAAAGCTCCTAGCAAACCTCACTGCGTGTGGTCTTGCTACGGAGGATGACATTACTTGGTTCGATGCAGTCGATGGGCGAGTGGAAAATATCCCCAGCTGGTGGGAAACGGGCCCGGGAGCTTGGGGGTGCCGGTTTTCCCAACTCAATGTGATCCAGCAGGCACAGCGTGATGGACTTGAGAGTGTGCTTATCATCGAAGACGATGCCGTTTTTCATCCCCGTGCCGGCGAATGGCTGGATGCTACGATGCCATTGCTCCCCGCGGATTGGGGTCAATTCTTTCTGGGCGGCCAGCACATGAAGTCACCCATTGCAACTGGGCACCCGATGCTTGTTAGAGCAAACGGCACAACCCGTACCCATGCCTATGCCGTAAACCAGCGCGCCTACCAACTGATCATTGATCAAGTGGCCAATGATGAGGAGTATAAGAAACGTCCTGGCTGGCACGTCGACCACCAGTTTGGCTATTGCCAGATCAATGGATACTGGAAGGCCTATGCCCCCACTTGGTGGATGGCGGGTCAGGACGAAGGCGAGAGCAATATCGTCAGGTCTAACTTTGGAAGGCGGTGGTGGCAGGAGGGGAAACATTATTGGAAGCTACCCTTCGTTAGTCATAATCTTAGACCCGAAGAGGTAGGCTCGTATCTTTACCTCCCTGAGATGCCTACACCGCAGAATGAAGGTGAGCTTGCGTTGTGGCTACGCCGTGCCGCGCGCAGCGCGTGGCAGCTGGGGAAGCTCCCTGCCTACGATTCTCGTGTTGTTAGCTGCGAAGCTGTTTCCCGCCTATGGCCTTCTGGAATCAGGGAAATCCATAGCCAGCAGGAACTCGCCGAACTTGCTGACTACCCAGCCAATGGCCTCTTTCCTCATCCTTTTTTTAATTCTCTTGCCCTTATATGATTCTCTCCTAACAACAAAACCAAAACCAAAACCAAAACTAACATTATGACCAAAGACCACTACACATTCGTCGGCTGCTCATGCGCCCTCGATTTCTATGTCAACGCATCCAATGCTGCCGACAAACAAACTGCCCTCGATGCCTGTGCTAACCTCACATCCGTGCGAGAGGCAATCATGGTAGCCTGTGCCGCCGATCCCAGTGATGAAAAAGCCGCCGAGGTTTTTAAAGACAACGTCGCCACTGTACTTGAATCCATCGAAGCTATCCGGAGTACATCTCTCGTTTCAGAGCTAGACAGCACTCTAGTTGATCTACTTGATCATTTCTATGACACCGCAGACTCGATCATGGGTGGTGGTGGTGGAAGTGACGACTGGCTATCCAGTGGCTCGGGAAGCGGCGCTCCATCATGGTAGGGTTTGCTTGTTTCCTGCGGAGTTTTCTGTAGGATCACAGGCAATGCCCCCCTCCCAAGATAGAATTAAACCTAGTCAAGCGGCAGCCACACACGCTGTATTCCCGACCACTTGCTGGACCGAAGTGCTGTCCCTGCGCTCCGCAGACAGTGATGATGCCAGGAACAGAGCGTTGGCTGCTCTTTGCAAGACTTACTGGTTTCCGCTCTACGCATTCGCTCGGCATCGTGGCAAATCCAGCCACGATGCCGAGGACGCGGTGCAGAGCTTTTTTCTTGCGATTGGAAATGCCGATTACTTTTCCAAGGCCGACCATGAAAAGGGCAAAATGCGCACCTTTTTACTCACTGGTTTTACGCGGCATATCAAAGACCTTCAGGTGCATGCCGCGGCACTAAAGCGCGGCGGCAGCATACCCATCGTTTCGCTCGATGCGGAACAGGCTGAAGAGTGGCTGAATATTGATTCTAACTATGCAGAAAGCCCGCCTGATTTAAAATTTGAGCGTGACTGGGCACTAAGTACAATCCGAGCAGCGATAGATCTGCTGCGTCAACAGGCTGGGACATCTGAGAAAGCCGATAAGCGCTTCAGTATTTTGAGCCGTTTTCTCAACCCTGAGACATGTCAGAATTTTACCCATCAGCAAGCGGCTGAAGAGCTCTGTATCTCTATCGATGCCTGCGATAAAGCCATCCAGCGCCTTCGCGTGAACTTTCGTCTCGCTGTGCGCGAACAAATCGCTTCTACACTAGAGAATCCTAATGATGAAAACATCATGGAAGAGATGATTCAGCTCCAGAAATCACTTGTATCATCCTAGATTGAATAAGGACGTATTGGCGTTAACTTTTGTGGAGTTTGAACGGTGTTTTCTGTCTGGCGCAAATAGGCTTGCATAGCCGGAGGCATCAGGGTAACTGCCCTTTCCCGCAGGTCGGTATTTTCCAATCTTATGAAACTTGCCAGTTTGTTGACACCTGATCAGATCATCCTCGATTTGCAGGGGGAGGTGTGTTCTGAGGCCACAGCGGCCATTATCGATCACGTAATTTCCAAAGATCTACTCGGCGCAGATTTGCGTGACGAAGTGTTGGAACTGCTCAAGGAGAGGGAGCGCCAGATAAGTACGGGAATTGGTTCTGGTGTGGCGATTCCACATGCATTTTCTGATTCTGTTGACAAGGTGGTGGCAGCATTTGCACGTTCAGCTAATGGTGTCGACTTCGAGGCTCTTGATAATGCGCCCGTGAATTTTATCATTCTGTTTATTGTTCCAAAAAAGGAATACAACATGCACTTGCAAACACTGGCTGCGATAGCAAAGATGTTTAACAACTGCGAGGTTAGGAAGAAGTTGATGGAGGCTCAGGATGCCACAGATATACTAGACATTTTTGCTTCGCGCCCGTCACGCGTGGACTCAGAACAGTAGTAGGAATGCCGCTGCTTCTCAGAGTCAAATAACCAATCAAATTTTATGATTACGAAACTGGAATTGGCCTTAGCCCAAGCATTGGATTCTATGGGCGTTGATGTGCCCGATGGATTTACGATCCAAGTGGATGCGTCGGCGGATCTGCGCTTTGGTGACTATCAGAGCAATGCTGCGATGGTGCTAGCAAAGCGCATGAAAACCAATCCGCGTGAGTTGGCGGCAAAGCTCGTGGAAGCCTTGGATTTGGGTGGGCTTGCTGAAGCAGATATCGCAGGTCCTGGATTTATCAATTTTAGAGTTACTAAAGAGGAGTGGAGTCAGTGTGTAACCGATTTGTTAGGTGATGAACGTCTTGGCGTTCCTCGCGCAGAGCAGGCGCAGACTATTGTTGTTGATTTCTCAGCACCTAATGTCGCGAAACCAATGCACGTGGGTCATATCCGGTCGACTATTATCGGTGATAGCCTAGCAAGGATAGCTCGATTCCTCGGGCACGAGGTGATTACCGATAACCATATTGGCGACTGGGGAACCCAGTTTGGCATGATTATCCATGGTTGGAAAACGGTGCTGAATCACGACGCTCTTGAGTCTGATCCTGTAGCGGAGTTGCTGCGTGTTTATCGCGATGTCAATTCGCAGTGTGGTGAAGATGAGGCTATCCGTGAGACTTGCAAACAAGAGTTAGTTAAGCTCCAGGGTGGTGATGACGAGAATCTCGCGATTTGGGAAAAGTGTGTTGAACTCTCGAAGCAGGGTCTGCAGGGGATTTATGACCGTCTCGATGTTAAATTTGATTACTGGTATGGTGAGAGTTTTTACAATGACCGCCTTGTCCCGCTTGTGGACGGAATGCTCGATAGAGGGGTTGCTCGTGAGAGCGAGGGCGCTATATGCGTATTCTTCGATGACGAACCTAGACTATCTGACAAACCTGCGATTGTTAGGAAAGCAGATGGCGGCTTTCTTTATGCGACCACTGACCTAGCTACGATCGATTTTCGGGTTCAGCAGTGGGATGCTGATCAAATTTGGTACGTAGTTGGTGCACCTCAGCAGCTGCATTTTCAGCAGATATTTGAGGCCACCAGAATGCGTGGCCTTGAGCCTGCTATGCACCACATAGCTTTTGGCTCGATTCTGGGTGAGGATCGGAAGTTGATGAAAACTCGGAGCGGCGACAACGTACAACTTGTCGATGTTCTGGATGAGGCTGTCGAGCGTGCTG
>JBGCEU010000187.1:0-10701 GCA_045106535.1 Akkermansiaceae bacterium
AGGTGTTTTTGCGGGAGTGGAAGAGAGTCGGCGGACGATAATATTAAACTTTGGCGTCCTCTAAAAACAAAAGGCTCAGGGGTTAACCTGAGCCTTTTTTAAATGGTGGAAGCGGCGGGAGTCGAACCCGCGTCCTAGATACCTGCTGCTTAAGCGTCTACATGTTTAGCTGGATGATAGTGGTTTTAGGAGGGCAGTTGCTCACCAGCGGCTTGGGCACTCCGATTAACCTGTTTAGTCTCACCTTTGACCCGGTCACCCGATCTCTGGCCAGTCCACTGGTGTGTCGCCTTCTCCCCTAGTGGACGTCAGAGAGATAGACGTCGCTGTCAATTAAGCAGCAAGTGCGAGCTCGTTAGAGTCTGCAATTAGTTTGTTTGAACGGCTTTTTTAAGAGGCCAACCGATCAACCTCTACATGCGACTTATGCTTTCAATATTCAGTCGAAACCATTACGCCCCCTCAGTATTTCTCTCCGAGAAGATACTTGTAAAATGCCTCCGAATGACGAATTTGCAAGTGATTTTAGTAGATGTGGCACTTGGGTTGCGTATTCTTCTGGCATGAACACCATCGTAAATCGATTTATCATTTGTTTCTCACTTGTCTGCGCACTGACGGTCAGTGCTGATAAGAAACCGAATATCATTTGGATATTTTCCGATGATCATTCGTATCAGACGATAGGTGCCTATGGAGGCAGGCTCCAGCATCTGAACATGACACCCAACATCGATCGCTTGGCGAGTCAGGGGATGCGTTTTGATCGGTGTTATGTATCTAATTCGATTTGCGGGCCGGCGCGTGCGGTATTACTCACAGGCAAGCATAGCCATCTCAATGGCAAGCGTGATAACAAGGAGAGCTTTGATCACGACCAGATGAGCTTCGCCAAAATATTGCAGAAAAATGGTTATCAAACTGCGATGATCGGGAAGATTCATCTCAATGGTGCGATGCAGGGCTTTGATTACTGGGATGTGCTTCCGGGGCAGGGCAAATACAACAACCCTGATTTCATCTCATCTGACGGTAAGAAAAAAAACAAAGGCTACGTCACCGATGTCATCACTGATAAGACCCTGAACTGGCTTAAAGAGCAGCGTGATAAATCGAAGCCTTTTATGTTGATGATGCATCATAAGGCGCCACACCGGAACTGGACACCAGCCAAGCGCCACATGCCGAAGTATGCCGACGTTGAAATCCCTGAGCCGCCGACACTTTTTGACGACTACTCAGGCCGTGGTACAGCTGCCAAGATGCAGGACATGACCATTGAAAAAACGATGCGACTGAACGCGGATTTGAAAGTAGGAAAGTGGTATAAAAACAACAAGCAATTCGCTGCCCGTAATGCCTACTACGCCGAGCATAAGCCGACTGGAAAAGAGCTCGTGAAGTGGAAATACCAGCTCTACATGAAGGACTATTTACGCTGTATCTGGGCGGTGGATGAGAGTGTCGGGCGTTTGCTCGATTACCTTAAACAGTCTGATTTGGAAAAAAACACCATCGTTATGTACTGTTCAGACCAAGGATTCTACATGGGCGAACACGGTTGGTTTGATAAGCGCTTCATGTATGAAGAATCGTATCGCACCCCTCTGATCGTTCGCTGGCCGGAGCATGTTAAGCCGGGGTCCACGAATGAGGATCTGGTGCAGAATATTGATTTTGCAGAGACCTTTCTTGATCTAGCTGGAGTGGAGGCACCCGAAGAAATGCAGGGCGAAAGCATCGTTCCACTCATGAAGGGTAAGACACCCCAGGATTGGCGTAGCTCACTTTATTATCACTACTATGAATACCCAGCTTTTCACCACGCGGTTAGACGCCACGAAGGGGTTTCGGAGAAGCGTTTCAAGCTAATCCGGTTTTACGGAGAAGATGTGCCTAACGGAGAAGAGTGGGAGTTTTATGACCTGAAAAATGATCCGCAAGAGATGAAAAGCGAGTATGCAAACCCAAAATACAAAGATAAAATTCCAGGCCTAAAAAAAGAGCTTCAGCGCTTGCGTAAATACTACAAGGTTCCTGAGGCGGATCAGTAGAATTGCTCTGGTCGTCCATCAATATGCCTGCTAGTTACTATCTCATCAACGTTATGAAAAAACGAATTGTCCTATTTCTTGCATCTGTGTTAACGCTCCCAGCGAATGCTGCGGAGAAACCTAACATTCTATTTATTTTCTCCGACGATCATGCGCTGAATGCTATTTCTGCCTATGGTGGCAGGCTTGAAAAAGTCGCCCCGACACCGAACATCGATCGCCTTGCGAATGAGGGTGCGATTTTTAAGAATTCATTCTGTGCTAACTCGATCTGTGGTCCCTCACGTGCTTGCATTCTGACTGGAAAACATAGCCACAAAAACGGTTTTCTGAGAAACTCTGGTAAGGGTCTGGATCAGAGTCAGTGGACACTCTCCAAGGCACTGCAGAAATCTGGTTATTCAACTGCTGTTATTGGCAAGTGGCACCTAGTCAATAAACCTGTGGGATTTGACTATTGGGAAATTCTTCCGGGGCAGGGGAAATACTACAATCCTGATTTTGTGCAGATGGATGGAAAACTGAAACGTTTTACGGGTTATGCTACTGATCTAACAACAGATAAGGCGATCGCTTGGTTGGATCGCCGCGATAAAAGCAAACCCTTCTTTATGATGTGCCAGCACAAGGCACCACACCGTACATTTTCGCCCGCGCTGAGGCATCTCAAGTCTTTTGAAGGGGTGACAATTCCTGAGCCTTCGACACTCTTTGACGATTATTCCAACCGAAGTAAAACGCTGGCGAAGAATGAGATGGAAATTGATCGCCACTTCGACTGGGCATACGATGTGAAGCTCAGAAAAGACGAGCGCGAGGGTATCGATCTTCCGGGGGTTGATCGTTACGGCACACCTGAGTATAACCGAATGAATGCTGAGCAACGCAAGGTATGGGATGCTCATTTTAGCCCGCTCAATCAGGCGTTTTTGAAAGACTTCAAAGCAGGTAAACTTACTCACAAAGACATAGTTCGTTGGAAATACCAGCGATACATGAAGAATTACCTGGGCACAGTCAAAGCCGTAGACGAAAGCGTAGGTCGGTTGTTAGAATATTTGGAGAAAAACAACCTGAGTGAAAATACTATCGTGATTTACTCATCAGATCAGGGTTTCTATCTTGGTGAGCATGGTTGGTACGACAAGCGTTGGATGTTTGAGGAGTCCTTGCAGATGCCCTTTGTCATTCGCTGGCCAGGGGCTGTGAAGCCAGGGTCTCGACCTACCGCAATGCTGCAAAATATTGATTACGCACCGACGCTGATGGAGGCCGCTGGGCTTACCGCCCCAGCTGAGGTGCAAGGCCTTTCCATGGTGCCGGTATTAAAGGGAGAAAAGAAGAAGGTAAGAGAATCGATTTACTATGCTTATTACGAGCGTGGAGAGCACAACGTGCCGCAGCATTTTGGGGTCCGCACCGAGCGGTTCAAGTTAATCCATTTTCCAGGAACTGACGAGTGGAACATGTTTGATCTGGAAAAAGACCCCAAGGAGATGATGGATGTCTACCAGAAGGAGGAATATGTGGAGCAGAGAAAAGTCCTTCATGCCGAATACAAGCGGATACGTAAGCATTATGATGCCCCTGCTTATCACACCCATATGCCGGGTCTGAAGAAGGGTGAGAAATTACCTTGATGAAGCGTGCTTTTTTCACAAACTACGGCAAGCCATCATGGTAATGCCTTGTTAGCCTCTTCCCACTTTATATCCAAATGAATGACCGTTACGAGATTCTCCAGCTCCTTGTTAAAGATGAGGTGGGCGGTGTTTATTTGGCTGAGGACTCCATGTTAGGGCGTAAAGTGGCTTTTCGTAATTTTGAGCGTAGCTCGGATGAAGAGATTTTAACTGAGCTGAATGAGGAATTCTCGGAGTTCTCAGGTAAGCTCACAGCTCTACAGCATCCCAATCTGATCACCATTTACGACATCGCCTTTGATGATGGTGAGGCATATATGGTCACGCAATACGTGGAAGATGAGTCTCTCTCTGACCGCCTTGAGACAGGGCCGCTTCCACAGGATCGTGTCTATAAAATGGCAACGGATGTATTGGAGGCCTTACACGCTGCACATGAATCAGGGATTTATCACGGAGCTTTGAATACCCAGTCGATTCGGAGAATTCCTCGAGCTTCTGGCGGGCACCGCTACATGGTTGTGGATATGGGCTTAAACCATCTTGCCGGTATTATCCGTGGCGTGGCTGGTGAAATCGTGGATCCCATACTGATTGCTCCCGAGCTTCATGATGGTAAAGATCTGAATGCCCGTGCGGATCTGTTTATGTTAGCTCAGCTCTGTTACACAGCGCTCGCTGGTGGGCATCCGTTTGCTGAGAAAACGAAAGAGGAATGCGCTGAGCTCTACCTCAGCAACAGCCTACCGCCGATTGAAGAATATGTTTCGGGGGTGCAAGAGGATTTTATGCAGTGGGTCAGGCATCTCGCTAAAGGTGACCCTAACGAGCGCCCTGCTGATACTCAGGAAGCTATGCGGCTTCTCAATCAGATCAACTTGCCTGATCCTGAGCCACCTGTTCCTGTTGCGCAGCTTGCCAGTCCTCCAGTGGCGGTTCCAGTCGCTGCTCCTGCGGCTCCCGCAACTGCTGCGATGGCCACTCAGCCAATGACAACAGCCGCCGGAACGCAACCCATTGGCGAGGCAGTTCCACCTAATGCTGAGTTGCCTGAGGCAAAGCTAGGTAAGAAGCCTCTGATCATCATTCTGGCACTAATTGCGGTTATCGGCTCACTCGTTGGTTATCTAATTTTCAAAAAAGATGGCGGCTCTGAAGTAGTTAAAGCAAATTCTAGTGGGCTTCCTGCAGCTCCTGACGGGGTTCTCGTTCACATGCATAGTGCCGATGCATTGGAGTCTGAGCCAGTGGATTTAGAAGCTGGAGAAACACTTGATTGGTCGGTCACAACGGGTGTTCCAATTTCTTCATCACGCAAGCGTAGGGAAAATGGGAAATATATCACGAATGTGCTGCAGACTGGTAAATTTAAAGAGCTTGTTGGGAAGGCAGGTGTGATTAAGTACAAAGCGGGTGATGAGGATCTCGTATCGAAAGGTGTCTCGAATACAAAAAATAAAGTGGCAGCTGGTAAGGGGTGGGAAGTGTATATACGTATTCCCAATGCCCATAAGGGGCCGCTGTTAGTGAATTGTTATGTGATTCACAAAGGTTGCGGGTTAGACATTATTGCTAATGCGGCAAAGGCTAAAGAGCCTATCAAGTTCAGCGTTGAGAAAAATGAGATCGGCAAATCGAATATTTTGTTAGAAATACCGGATCCTGTTCCAAGTGGTTTTTACACCGTGAAAATTCTTGCTGCTGAAGTGGAGAAGGGTAAGCCTATTGTTATCGGACTAGGCGCAATTCGAGTGAGCGAAAAGTAGGGTTACCTAAGTTCTTTCTCGGTATATGGTAACCTGCGGTCTTTGCTTTCGGTGCGAATCTTTTTCACTAATATAGCCTCTACAGGCTTGGCTCTATTGCCCCATGCATTGCGAATGTAATTCATGACGTCGGCGATATCGCTGTTTGTTAAAGATGTGTTATCTTTGATGCCCGGCATTGCTGCGGCGGGCTTGTAGAGCTTTCCGTTGACTGTGACCGGACCAGTCATGCCATGGAGAAGAAGTTTGGTTAGCCGCTCGGGACTTTCAGTGACCCACTCGGATTTTACCAGTGGGGGGCCGAGGTTGGGCATTCCCTGTCCATCGCCGCCATGGCACCCGAAGCACGCGGCTTTGGTGATATAGAATTCCTTACCGCGCTCGAATGATGCCAGCAATTTACCTTTGAGGTGGGCACCGTCAGGTTTTTCATTTTTCGATTTTTTCTTGGTCGCGCTTGCGAGGTGTTTATTGAGTTCCTTGTCCTTGAGTTCGGGATGCTTCTTTTTGAACTCATTGGCTTCCGTGCCGAGACCGCTGATGAAAGCTTCACGCAGGTAGGGGGCTTTGTTGTTTTTTGAGATTAGTTCGAGAGCCTGCCTGTGTAGACCATTGGCTGCCATGGCACGGATGAGTGCGTGTAGGGTTTGTTTTTGGTCAGCGGGGATGATGCGGAGGATCTTACGTTCAAACTCGGAGGTTCTATGGAGATTGGCTAGGATTGCCAGAGCGTTATTAACGACTCCGTGGTGATTACTGCGCAGGGCATTGGCGAGTGCCGCTGTGTCGTAGATGCCAAGTCCATCGAGCGTCCAAATAGCGTGAATCTGACCAAGCGGATTGTTCTTGTTAGATGCAGTTTTATGTAGATCATGTTGCACGGATTTATCACCTGATTCCACGATGAGTCTCTGTGCGGTGTCGCGCACGGTGCCGTTGGGATGGGCGAGATAACTAACAAGATCTGTGGGTTTTTTCCCTTCAAGTTTGGGAACTTCACTGATTGAACTTTTTTTATAGCGGACCCGGTAAATGCGTCCGGTTGATGGCTTTGGCTTGTCGAGCCCGCGGTTTTCATACTGCTTGCGTAGGTAGCTGGTCATGTATGCCTTGTGCTGCAGTAGTCCGAAATACATATCGACGATCCACATGGTTCCATCCGGTGCGGTGTAGATATTGCATGGCAAAAACCATTCATCCGTAGAGGCTAGAAATTCTTCCTCGCCGTAGGGGTGACTTCCAGAGGGTTTGTTCCATTGGTCACGCTTGATTTTTACGGCTTTGATCAGGTCTCCACCTGGTTCACAAGCAAATCCCATACCTTGCATTTCTTTCGGGAAATTGTCACCTCGATAGATATGCACTCCACACGCTGCTGTGGCATTGGCCAGTTTTCCTTCTTTGTCCAAAGTGCGGGGCTGGTAGGCACGATTGAGACCGGGAGTAATGCGGATCGGGTGAACGGCATTTGAGCCGAGTTTCCTAGTTGGCATCTTGCTAGGCGTGTAATCAGGATTTCCGCGAAACAGATCGGGGGTAAATTGATCACCGACAAGCAGTGTGCTGTTGCTGTTGTGATAGAGTCTACCGGCGTTGTCCTTGGCGATGCCCCATTGGCCACGCATATCTGTCGATTGTGATATCCATTTGCCATTGATACGGCGGTATCGGAGGTTTGACTTGGCGTTGTAATACCAGTTGTCGTGTCCATAGAGTAAGCCGTTGCCTTTGTGTTCAGGATTACCACCTCGGGCGTAATTTTCATCAATGAGGGTAGGCTCGCCTGTTGGTTTTAATCCGTTTCGTTTGGTGAAATAGAGGGCGTCTCCACTGGTGTAGAGGCAGCCGTCACTGGTCACTGCAACGGCGCGTGGCAAGACGAGCCCATCCAGAAAAGTGGTGGCCTTGTCGATTTTCCCATCGCCATCGGTATCCTCAAGCACACGAATTTGGCCATCGGGTTTGTCTTCACCCTTACCGTCAAGATTCGGCATGTAGCTGCGCATTTCCGCTGTCCATGCGCGTCCATTGGCATCGAATGCGAGTGCCACAGCCATATGCACATGTTTCCCGGATGCAACAGGTTCGATCACATAACCGTCTGCCAGTTTGAACGACTTGATGGCATCGTTGAGGCTGAGGTAGGGAGATGGTGGAATCTTTTCCGCAGGGATCGGGTCAATCTGCTTGGTTCCTTTACGATCTTTTCTATCGCCCTGCTGAGCCGTCGCCACAGCAGCGGAGAATACCAGGCATGCGTACACACCCAGCCATAGCTTGTAGTTAATCAACCTCATTGGAACTGGTTTCTAGAGCTGCTTCAGTCGCAAGTTTCTCCAGCGCACATTACACGATTTCCCGCCATGAACTTGAAGGCCGAAGAAACCTTCACGTGTATCGTGCTTGGGATCGGTGTCTTTAAAATCAACGCGTTTTTCGCCGTTGAGCCATGTCTGGATGTGGTTGCCCTTGCAGCGGATCTTGATGGTGTTCCATTCGTCCCACTTGAAGAGTTTTCTTCCTTGCGCCGTGAATTTAGCGCATTGCTCTTTGTCCTTTTTGTCAGGGAAAAGCCAGCCACGGCGTGCTTCATCGAAGAGGCCTGCAGTCCATGAGCGATCTTTGTTATCTCCTTCGCATTGGTAGCCGTTGACGCGACCATTACCGTCTTCTGATGGCTTTTGCAGTGCGCGGAACATGAGTCCGGAATTACCAGAGCGATCATCAAACTTGAATTCATAGGTCAGTTCAAAGTCGCCATAGGTTTTTTCCGTGCGCAGGAATGTGTTGCCTTTGACGTTTTTACCAAATCCTACAATGCAGCCGTCCTCGACTTTAAATTGACCATTTCCACCCACGCTTTTCCAGCCTTTGAGAGTTTTGCCGTCAAAGAGCTCGATGACTTTTCCTTCCTTATCGGATGTTGCCTGCTTTTCCTTAGCGAGTGAGAGGCTGGAGCAAGCGATGGCGGCAATGGGTAACAGGCAATGAAGTTTCATGGTCGTTATATGTCTACGTGGATTGATTGATGATTTTTTCCAAGGATTTGCCGTAATCGACATAGGATGAGTAGCACTGATCCCAGTCAACGTCTTCGGACTTGGCGTGGAAAACGGTGGCGACGTGAGGTTCGATGGCGATGAAGCCTTGATAGTCGCGTTTTTTGAGATCCTCCATGATGGCTGGGATATAAGCTTGGCCCTCGCCGGGGAAAACGTATTCCGGCTCTACATCATCCGAGATGGGGTTACGGCAGTCCTTGACGTGGATGTGTATGACTTGGTCAATGATGTCCTGATAGAACTGCCAGGCGTCTTGCCATGGCTGATCTTCTCGGGATCTGTCTCTCTGGAAGACGGGATTCCCCGTGTCGAAAATGAGTTTCATTCCGGGCACCTCTTCAATGAGCTTCAAAGTGTGGCCGCTGGAAAAACCGCCGTAGTTCATGCAGTTCTCGTGCGCTACTGTGATGCCTTCCTCGCTGAAGCGTGATGTGATAGCACGCAGGCGTTTGAATCTTTCCTGCTCGTGCTGGTCATCTCCCCATGGCTCTTGCGCGTAGGACATGACCCTGACGATCTGTGTACCAAGGCGGTGCATGCGGGGGATGCAGCGCTCCACCTCATCCATGGTGATGGTGAAATCGCTAACGATATTTTTTGACCAGCTTCCGATGAGTGAGCCGAACTCGGCGATCTTGATCCCGGCATCTTCCAGCTGACCGTAGGCGGTATCGAATGCTGCCTCGTCGAGGTCGTGGATGTTTTTTCCATCGATTCCACGCGCGGAAATGTAGTCCCAGCCAAGAGCTTGGGTGGCTTTGATCTGGGTGGGGAGGTCGGGGGCTGCTTCGTCGGCGAATCCTGTAAGTTTCATGGTGTAGAAGAGGTTTTTAACCTCTTGGGTGTTATTTAGAATGGCTAGAAGAGCTTGAAAGCTCTTCTACATGTTGATCCAAGCGCCATCATTTTTGGCGGACTGGTAGATAGCTTGAATGAGTTCTACGGCTTTACGTGATTCAGTAGCCGATGTCGTTGGCTCGCGGCCTTCTTGGATGGCAGTAACCACTTCCTCAAAGTTGCGCTGGTGCTGATAGGTGTTGATGGCAGACGGGTCGTTGGCGCCGAGTCCGGCTTCCTGACCTTTCATGAGGCTGGCGCGGATTTCTTCGTCTTCTGGCTTCTCGTTTTGGAAGTCCCAGATCTCGAATGCTTCATCGGCGAGAAAGACAGAACCTTCCGTGCCAGAGAGTTGGACGCGGGCAGGGTGACCGTCTTTCGACCATGTGCAGGTAGATGCCTCGATGACGCCACGTGCGCCATTTTCAAATTCGATGAGTGCCACGCAGTGGTCTTCAACCTCTATGCGCTCGTGTGCGAGCAGGGCGGTGGTTGCTGCGACGCGTTTGGCGGGGCCGGCGAGGTAGAGCAGGGCATCCACGGTGTGAATCGACTGGTTCATAAGCGCGCCACCGCCGTCGAGAGCCCAGGTGCCACGCCAGCCAGCGGAGTCGTAGTATGCCTGATCGCGATACCACTTGATGTAGGCCGATGCGGAAGCGAGAGTGCCGAAGCGTCCTTCGTCGGACGCCTTGTTGAATGCGTCCATACCTGGGTGAAAGAGTCTGTTTAATACGGCTGCGAGTGTCTTGCCGCTGTTCTTTGCGGCATCCATAAGCTGGTCAATGCGCTCGGTCGTGACTTCTAACGGCTTCTCGACGATGGCGTGCTTGCCTGCATTGAGTGCTGCGAGAGTGGGGTCGAGGTGTGCCCCGCTCGGAGTGCCAACGGTGACGATTTCCAGCTCCTCGTCTGCGAGGAATGCATCCATGTCCGAGTAGGCTTTGGCACCAAAATCGGCTGCAAGAGCTTCCGCGCGTTCCTGGTTAAGATCAAATACTGAGTGAAGGCTACCACCTGTCATGTCAGTGATGGCGGTGGCGTGAAAGCGGCCGATCATTCCGGCTCCGATGATTCCAAATTTCATGGGTTGGTTGGGTTGTGGGTTGGGTTGCCTGCGGCGCAGACAGAATTAACAGAATTTTGCAGATTTTTTTTGTGCTTATTGGTTGGCCTGTTCCGTTTCTACGATCCAGACATTGCGGAAGGCGGTGGGGTTTCCGTGGTCTTGGAAAATGATTGGGCCTTTGGCGACTTGTTTACGTCTGGCTCCGGCACCTGTGCCAGTTTTGAGCTCGAACTTGTCGTGAATCTTCACGCCGTTGTGATAGACTGTGAG
>JBGCEU010000188.1:0-10305 GCA_045106535.1 Akkermansiaceae bacterium
GCCTTCAAGGCAGCCGCTGACGGCCCCATGAAAGGTGTGCTCGAATACACCGAGGATCCAATCGTTCTCCAGGACATCGTTGGTAATCCACATAGCTCAATTCTCGATGCAGACACCACGATGGTGCTCGAAGGAAACTTCGTTAAAGTCTGCTCATGGTATGACAACGAGTGGGGTTACTCCTGCCGCGCAGCCGATGCGCTAGCACTTCTCGGTGGATCACTCTAATCGACTTAAAACTCTAACATGGCGGGGAAGGGTAACACTTTCCCCGCCGTTTTTCTTCCAAGGCGTCAGTCTGTTAATTCTGGAAAATTCTGTTAATTCTGTCTAAAAAAATGTCCAAGCTCAGTATTCGCGATCTCGATGTTCAGGGGAAATCCGTGCTCATGCGCGTCGACTTCAATGTCCCACTCAATGACGCCGGTGAAATTACCGATGACACCCGCATCGAAGCGGCATTGCCTAGCATCAAACTCCTTCTCGATGGCGGTGCCAAGCTGACGCTCTGTTCGCACCTTGGTCGACCCAAAGGTGAGCCAGATCCGAAATACTCGCTTCGCCCTGCTGCCACCCGACTTGGTGAGCTACTCGGAAAAGAAGTTGGTTTCGCAAATAGCTGCATTGGTGAAGAGACAGAGGCTGCCCGCACTGCTCTCCAGGCTGGTGAAGCTATGTTGTTAGAAAACACCCGCTTTCATGCCGAGGAAAAGGCAAATGATTCGGTATTCGCTCGCATCCTAGCCGGAGGTGCTGATGTTTTTGTCAATGACGCCTTCGGAACCGCTCACCGCGCACACGCTTCCACTGAAGGTGTCACGCACCATGTTTCCCAAAGTGCCATGGGTCTACTTATTGAGCGCGAGCTTGAATTCCTTGAAGGCAAACTTCAAGATCCCGGTAAACCATTTGTCGCCATCATGGGTGGTGCCAAGGTCTCCGATAAGATCCAGGTCATCAAAGCGATGATGGGTAAAGCGGATACCTTTATCATCGGCGGTGCCATGGCCTACACCTTCCGCAAGGCGCAGGGTTACAAGATCGGCAAGTCACTGGTGGAAGATGATTTTCTTGGTCTTGCCACGGAAATTCTCGAAGAGGCGAAAGAAAAAGGTATCCACTTTCATCTGCCAGCAGATACCCGCATCACCCAGGAGTTCTCTCCCGATGCTGAGACGAAGGTGACCGCCGCTTATGAAAATGGCGGTGAAATCCCTGACGACTGGGAAGGTATCGACATCGGTGACCAAGCGATTCAGGATTTCGCAGAAGTGGTTGCCGGAGCCAAGACCGTGCTCTGGAACGGGCCGATGGGAGTTTTTGAAATGGACAACTTCGCCGCAGGAACCAAGGCTCTTACCAAGGCTGTGGCAGAATCTTCAGCTCTCACCATCGTGGGCGGAGGAGACTCAGTGACCGCCGTAAAGAAATTTGGCAATCCGGATGACTTCGACTTCATCTCCACCGGAGGTGGTGCCTCGCTCGAACTTCTCGAAGGTAAGACCCTTCCCGGCGTTGCCGCTCTATCCGATTCCTAATTCGTAATTATAAATTCTACATTCAATAAGCCATGCGCAAACCAATCATCGCCGCCAACTGGAAAATGAACAAAGGCCCTCGTGATACCGAGGACTTTCTCAACACCTTCTCTGGAAAACTCGACAACCTCACGGACGAAGCCGACATCGTAGTCGCGCCACCATTCGTGTCACTCGCAGCTGCAGTCGCTGCCCTTTCCTCGAATTCCTCTGTCTCCATCGCCGCGCAGAACGTTTCCGAGCAAGATAACGGAGCATTTACAGGTGAGGTCAGCACCATGATGCTGAAGGAGCTTTACGTCCGCTACGTCATCATCGGCCACTCTGAGCGCCGCACACTCTACGGTGAAACAGATGCCACCATCAACGCGAAGATTAAGAAAGCGCTCGAGGCCAAGCTCAAGCCGATCTTCTGCATCGGTGAGACTCTTAAAGAGCGTGAAGGCGGAAAACTTGAGAGCGTACTCCGCACGCAAGTCACTGACGGGCTCGCTGGAATCGACGATAAGGAAATGAAGGAAATCGTCGTCGCTTACGAGCCAGTCTGGGCCATCGGAACCGGCGTCGTCGCCACCGTCGAGCAGGCACAGGACGCCCACGCATTCGTCCGATCTGTGATCGCCGATCTCTACACTCAGGAAATAGCCGACAAAATCCGCATCCAATACGGCGGTAGCATGAAAGCCGACAACGCAGGTGAACTTCTCGCCCAGCCGGACATCGACGGCGGCCTCGTCGGCGGTGCCAGCCTAGAGCCGCAGAGCTTCCTCGACCTCATCCGCGCCGCGGTAAAATAGGGAGTGGGGACAATCCTGTCCCCGGCTCTCTGTCGAGCGTCGTGCAGGGAATGAATCTCTGCATGACTGTAGAAGCATCTCTGCATCTCGCGGGGTAATTGGTCTGGCACCGTTCACTCATAGAGCCATCTCTGCCATGCCGACCTACTACATCTGGCCCTCCCTTGCGGCGCTGATCTACGCTTTGGCGGCGATTCTGACAAAGCGTGCTCTTGCAGAAGGTGCTGGTGTGATGCGTTATACTTTTCTCTGCAACGTAGCTTTTTTTCTCCTCTTCTTGATTCCGGCAGCTGTGGCATGGCAGCCCGTGCAGTGGAATCAAATTGGGTGGCCGGTACTGGGTGGGCTGCTTTTTTTTCTTGGGCAGATTCTGACGGTTACGGCAATACGTGTTGGTGATGTTTCTGTTCAGTCTCCCTTGATGGGTTCCAAGGTGATTTTCGTGGCATTGATATCATTGGCCACCGGGGCAGAACTCGTTGGCTCGAGGGTCTGGATGGGTGCCGCGCTGACCGTAGTTGCCATTTTTCTCCTTGGATACTCTAGCTGGAAATCAAGTCGCCGCACATGGATTGCGGTAGGCCTTGCACTCGCAAGCTCGGTTGCTTTCGCTGCTAGTGATGTTCTTACGATTGCCAAAGCCTCAGGGAGTGGTGTCGAAAACTACCTCGCGATTGTCATGGGAGTACAGCTTCTGCTTTCGGTGATATTGATCCCATTTTTCAGTGAGAAAGTCAGTGTCGTTCCCAGAAATGCTTGGCCATGGATTGCGGCAGCTAGTGGTCTCATGGCACTGCAAGCGATCACACTTAATGTCGCTCTGGGGCATTACAAGCACGCTACTAGCTTCAACGTGATATACAGCTCACGCGGCTTGTGGAGTGTACTTCTGATCTGGTGCTTCGGCCATCTCGTGGCGAATAGGGAACTGCTGGGGGATCGCAAAGTGCTAGTCCGGCGACTGACTGGAGCTACCCTTCTGCTAGTCGCTGTCTTTCTCATACTCACAGACAGAGCAGTGTGATGGATGACTCGGGGAAACGCCTAGATCAACTTTATCTATATCCACCCGACACCCAAGTAGATCATCATCGCGTAGATGAGCTTGCAGACGTAGTGGAGTATTTGGTCGGTGTGGAAACCTGTCCAGCCCTCACATTTTGCGTAGTCTATGATCCAGTGCACGACAAATTCAATTATGCCTAGCGTTGCAGATCCTGTGATTAGCCATACAGCACCGGCATGAATCAGTGAGTGTGCTGTTAGGGCGTGAATCCAAACCCCGGACGGTGCATCATTTCCCAGAAATGCAGATATGTCCGCGTGGCGATCTTTTGCATCTGAGAGGAATTTTCCTTGTAAGGGGAAGTCCATGATTGCGTGACCAATTGCAAGGGCAAAAAATATGAGGAAGACCCCTTGCACGGAATGGGGATCGGCAGCGATCGTTGAAAATAGATGCATGTATGCGAACTGATAGATTGTATGGTTTGGGGAAACTTAGAACTAGTCCCAGAAATTCTGATAGGCAGCCTCGGCTTCCACTGCGACGAGTTTCTCGTTCACGTGACGAATACGTCGGCTAAGCTCTGCGGCGAAGGCTGTGAGTAGTCGGTTTCCCGCTTCAGGGTATGCTCCGATAAATGCCTCGATATCTTCGCGGGTGGCTTTCCAGACTTGAGAGAATGATTGCGCAGTCACAGAGGCGCTGGCAGTGCCTGGATCAAAGATGTTGATTTCGCCGAGACTCTCACCTGGCTGGACCCGTGCAATAAGCGTGCGCTTGTCGTCTTTGTCTGTGTGGACATGCAGGACACCCGATATGACGAAGTAGAGTGCTTTCTGTTCTTTTCCTTCTTCGATAAGAACCTGACCTTCCTGCACCGGTAGGAAATCTCCATAGCCGCTTAAAAATAGTCGGTCGTCTTCTTCTAGTCCGGCGACAAGCCCCATGGCCGGTAGTTGGGGGGAATTGAATTCTGTGCTCATGTTATATGGTGATGACGGTTGTTGTCAGACCATATTCATCTGAGGAGCCATATTATTGAAAGAAAATAGGAGAAAAATCGCTCTTGCCATACGGTGTTCATTTGGTTATGTTCTAATAAACACTGTTCAAGCACTCTTGAATAGGCGTCCATTGAAATGTTAAATGTTCCATCTCAAATCCTAAATGACCATGTCCAATATATCACTCACCAAACGCCAGCAGGAGGTTCTCGATTTCCTGAAAGACACGCACCGTAATGAAGGCTTTATGCCGTCCACCCGCGACATTCAGCGCCATTTTAACTTCGCGAGCCAGACCGCTGCGATGAGTCACTTGCGGGCTCTGGAAAAAAAAGGCGTCATTGTTCGTAAGGCGAATAAAGCTTGCGGCATCGGATTCCCCGAAGAGATGGAACGCGAGGAAATTGTCGATATTCCAATCTATGGAAGTATTGCGGCCGGTATGGCTCAGGATGTGGAAAATGAGAAGGAGGGCTGCTTGTCGATCGATATCAATTCGCTTGGTTTACGTGGCAACGCCCGCACCTTTGCTCTGAAAGTGAGGGGGGATTCGATGATCGATGCTCACATTTGTGATGGAGATACTGTCGTGTTAGAATTTCGTGAGCCACGCAAAGGCGACGTCGTAGCCGCCTTGATTGATGGCGAAACCACGCTCAAGCGTTACGTCATCGAAAATGGCAAACCATTCCTCCGTGCAGAGAATGAGGATTACCCGGACCTCATCCCCGCTCGCGAACTCATCATCCAGGGTGTGCTCGTCGCACTGCTCCGCGCAGCGGCGTAGAAGAGGCTTTCGACCTCTTTCTTTCACAACAACAGTGACAAGCGGTTGGAAACCGCT
The DNA here is from genome assembly GCA_045106535.1 of Akkermansiaceae bacterium. GTDB lineage: Bacteria > Verrucomicrobiota > Verrucomicrobiia > Verrucomicrobiales > Akkermansiaceae > Oceaniferula. The sequence continues at coordinate 5,190 of JBGCEU010000188.1, forward strand.
TCTACGTTATGCTCATCCTCGCTTCGGGTTCACCACGACGCCGTGACATGCTCACTGCGGCTGGTTTGGAATTTGACGTGATTCCATCGCCTGCGGAGGAATTGCACGATGAAAGCATGCCACTGCATTTGCTCTGCGAGGCAAATGCAGAGCTGAAAGCTCTCGCCGTGGCTAAAGAACATCCTAAGGCAACGGTCGTAGGCGCGGACACCTTGGTTTACATTGACGAAACACCACTTGGCAAACCGAAGACTGAGCAGGAGGCTTATGACACGCTGGCGAGACTGTCTGGTCGAACTCATCAGGTTTGCACAGGTGTGTGCATCGCGCAGGGTGAGAACGTCGAGACGTTTCACGCCATTACAGAAGTCGTTTTTAAGAAGTTAACGCCCGAAATCATTACCGACTACATGTCCAAGGTCAACGTGATGGACAAGGCGGGCTCTTACGCGGTGCAGGAACACGGGGACATGATCATCGAGGAGGTGAGGGGGAATTATGATAATGTGGTGGGTTTGCCCGTAGAAGAGCTTTGCAAGCTCTTGCCTATTGGATGAGAAGAGCTTGAAAAGCTCTTCTACACACGTAGCCACGCGAGGAATTCGCGGTTGCCATCCGTGCCAGTGATGGGGGAGTCGATGCACTCGATCCATGTGTGGCCGAGTTCTTCGGTCACAAAGCGGTGAATTTTATCCACGGCGCGTTGATGAAGTTCAGGGTCTCTAACAATACCGCCCTTGCTGATATCCTCTCGGTTGAGTTCGAACTGAGGTTTAATCAGGCAAACGATTTGCCCAGCTTCTTTTAAAGTGGCAAACATGGGGGGAAGAATTTTGGTCAGGGAAATAAACGATACATCTGTCACCGCCAGATCAATTTGTTCGCCAATGTCCTCAGGGATCATGTGGCGGGCATTGAACTTTTCCTTCACTACCACGCGCGGGTCACTGCGCAATTTCCAGACGAGTTGATTGGTTCCCACGTCTACGGCGTGGACTTTGACTGCGCCGCGTTGGAGTAAACAATCAGTGAATCCTCCTGTTGAGGCACCGACATCGAGGCAAACCATCCCTGTGGGGTCGATGCCGAATGCATCCAGCGCTCCCTCCATTTTAAAGCCACCTCGTCCGACAAATTTGGGTTTTTCCTTTACCCTGAGCTCAGCATCATCGTTGAGCTTGGTACTGGGCTTTGCTACAACAGTTGTTCCGGCCATGACCTCGCCTGCGAGGATTAATCGCTTCGCCTGCTCACGTGAATCACAGAGCCCGCGCGAGACAAGAAGGGCGTCAGCACGTTGCTTGGATGGCATGACTAGATTTTAGCTGGTTGTTTGCGCATGAAAAGCCTAACCAAGTTGCCTTTGTACAAAAAATACACCGCCCATGCCAAAATAGCAGGGCGGTGATAGTAATAGTTATGATGGTAAAGAGGTATTACTTCTTTTTGCCGAAGCGCTCAAAAATAGGATCGTGCTTTTTCATGCGCTCACCGAACTTCTGCATGGCTGGCCCGAGGACTTCACCAATTTCTTCGTTTGACATCATGGCTCCCATAACGGCTCCCATTTTTTCTCCCATAGCTTCTTGAGCTTTGTCCATCTTCTCATCTAGCTTTTTCTTATCTTCTTCGCTGGGGGTCTCGAGTTTATCGAGTCGGGTAGCGATGGACTCTACGGCATCACCGATACCTTCAACTTTTTTGGCTGCTTCTTCAGCGCTAGCCTTGTCTTTGGCGGATACCATTGCATCTGCAAGTGCGTTCATTTGAACGATGAGTTCGTCAGTGAGGCTGTCAGGTGTATCTTTTTTCTCAGTTTGGGCGCTGTCATCGCCGCCTCCATCTTTTTTATCACCACAGGAGGTGAATAGCAGAGGTGCAGAGATGGCAGTAACGATTGAAAATAAGCGAATTGCTGTTATACGTTTCATAATCTTTTGTTAGGTTGTTGTTTTCCGGTGTTGCTGTGGGTAAAGGGATAATACCCAAGCAATGAGTGGCACCCTAAGTAAATGGGTGGAGGTTGAATAGGAAAATATCAATTAATCCTGACCTATTGATTGCGGAGCTGTTTCTGGATCGGTTTCAGCGCTGTAGTCAACGCCATCCATTCCAAAACCAAATAGCTTCAAGAAATCGTCCTGATAGCCTGGGAAGTCAGCGAGCTCTGTAAAGTTCTCGTTAGAAATCTTGTTCCATGATTCGAGCACTGCAGCTTGAACATCTTCGCGCATTTCCCAGTCGTCCACACGGATACGACCTTCGTCATCGACTTGGGCGTCGTCGGCATAGATGCGATCAGTAAAAAGGCGCTGCATCTGCTCAATACAGCCCTCGTGGATACCGCGGTCTTTCATTTCCTTATAGAGAATGGAAATATAGAGGGGTACTACGGGAATGGCGGACGATGCTTGGGTGACGAGCGCCTTATTGACGCTGACGTAGGCTTTGCCCCCGTATTTGTTAGAAAGGGTCTCGTTCAGCTTGGCGCAGGATTTTTCCACATCCTTTTTCGCCTGCCCTATGGTGCCATCGGTGTAGATTGGCCAAGTGATTTCGGGTCCGATGTAGGAGTAAGCAACGGTTTGCACGCCATCGGCAAGCACGCCAGCATCGTCGAGCGCATTCATCCACAGCTCCCAGTCCTCGCCACCCATCACTTTGATGGTGTGCTCGATTTCCTCGTCCGTGGCAGCTCCGATGGTGACTTCGTTGACTTCACCCTTGTCGGTGTTGAGTGTTTTGTTGCTGTATTCGCCGCCCGTGGTTTTTAAGACAGATTTGAATACCTCGCCTGTATCGGGATCAGTTCGACGAGGGGAAGCGAGCGAGTAGACTACAAGATCGATCTTACCCATCTCGTTTTGGATGATGTCGATTGCCTGCTTCTTCATCTCATGGGAAAAAGCATCACCATTAAGCGACTTGGCGAGTAGGCCTTCAGCGGTAGCTGCTTTTTCGAAGGCGGCGGTATTATACCAGCCTGCGGAACCGGTGCGTTTTTCGCTGCCTGGTTTTTCAAAAAACAGTCCGAGCGTATTGGCACCTGAGGAAAATGCGGGCACGATACGCGATGCAAGCCCGTAGCCGGCGGAGGCTCCAATGACTAACACATTTTTCGGCCCGTTTTCAATTTTCGGCTGTGACTTCACATAATCGATCTGCTCCTGCACGTGAGCGGCGCAGCCGTCGGGGTGGGAGGTGATACAGATGAAGCCGCGGATTTTGGGTTGTACAATCATGGATGTGTTTTTTTAGACAGAATTGACAGAATTGACAGAATTGTTTTCGGGGCTAGAACTCACAAGAACCTGGAGTTCTTGCGAAGGGGATGACGTCGCGGATGTTTTTCATGCCGGTGACAAACATGAGCATACGTTCAAAACCCATGCCGAACCCGGCGTGCGGGCAGGTGCCGTATTTCCGCAGGTCAAGATACCAGCCGTAGTCGGCTTCGCTGAGATTGTGCTCCTTCATATTTGCTGTGAGCACATCCATGCGCTCCTCGCGCTGTGCGCCGCCGATGATTTCGCCGATGCCTGGGACGAGAAGATCCATGGCGGTAACGGTCTCGCGGCCTTCTGAGTCGGGATCGTTGGTGCGCATGTAGAAAGGTTTGACGCTCTTGGGGTAATTATAGACCGTGACGGGGCAGTTGAAATGCTCCTCTGTTAGAAACCTTTCGTGCTCGGACTGGAGGTTCACGCCCCACTCGACCGGGTAGTCGAATTTCTTACCGCTGTTTTCAAGAATTTCGACAGCCTCGGTGTAGGACACGCGCTGGAAGGGTTTTTCTGAAACGAATTTAAGTCGGTCTAGCAGTCCTTTGTCGACGAAACGGGCAAAGATATCGAGGTCACCTTCGTTATTGTTGAGTGCGTCATCGACGAGATATTTTGTAAACTCCTCGGCGAGTTCCATGTCGCCATTGAGATCACAGAATGCCATTTCAGGTTCGATCATCCAGAACTCGGAGGCGTGGCGGGTGGTGTTCGAGTTTTCAGCGCGGAAAGTTGGCCCAAAGGTGTAGATGTTAGAGAGCGCGGTAGCAAATGCCTCACCTTCGAGCTGACCACTCACGGTGAGGTAGGTGGGTTTTCCGAAAAAATCATTCTCATAATTTTGCGCCTCGGTCTTGGAGGGGTCGAGAGTGGTGACCCGGAACATTTCGCCTGCGCCTTCACAATCAGAATCTGTGATGATTGGCGTATGCACGTAGGTGAAATCCCGTTCATCAAAGAAACGGTGAACGGCCTGAGACATGCGGCTTCTCATACGAAATACAGCACCGTAAAGATTCGCTCGTGGGCGCAGGTGAGCGATCGACCTGAGGAATTCCGGGGTGTGGCCTTTTTTCTGCAGTGGGTAATCTGCGGATGCCTCGCCGATGAGTTTGATCTCAGTGGCGTGGACTTCCCACTTTTGCCCCTTGCCGGGCGACTCAACCAGTGCGCCAATGATTGTGACGGACGCGCCGGTGGTCATTTTCTGCACATCCTCATATCCGGGGATACCCGCATCTGCGACACATTGGATATTTGCCAAGCATGAGCCATCGTTCATTTCCAAAAAGGAAAATTCTTTCGAGTCTCGTCGTGTACGCACCCACCCGCTGATAGTGATGGAATTTTTGGCTGAATCGCTGGTTAGAGCGCGCTTGATAAGTGTTCGCATGGGTGAATTCATAAAACAGGCGGTCTATTTAACAAGCTGGAATGTATAGAGCGCTGATATTCACAGCTTTCTCAGGGCAGTTGGGACAGGGCGCTTGGTCTTTTCCAGCACTTTGACCATACGTTCGGCTAGGTTTTTTTTGGTGTTAACCTGTGCTTTACGAGGAATGATGTCCTTGCCGCCGCTATCAAGGAATTTCTTGGAAAAAGGCAAAAATCCCCTTGCAATCCAGTCCGTTCCCGCTAGGTTCCGCGCCCCATGGCCAAATCGAAAGGTACAGCAAAAACCCGGAAGGCCGTCGCTAAAAGATTCAAGGTGACGGGCACAGGGAAGATTCTACGCCGTAAGCAGGGAAAACGCCACATTCTTACAAAGAAGAACCAGAAGCGGAAACGCAATCTGGGTAAGGCTGCCCTAGTTTCCGACGCAGATATGAAAGCCG
>JBGCEU010000189.1:0-21632 GCA_045106535.1 Akkermansiaceae bacterium
TTTTCGTCGATGAGATTGATAAAGTAGTGTGTGGTGTCTTTTGGGAGTTCGGCGATGACGACTTTTCCGGATTTGTCGATACTCGCTTGTTGGCGGAACCATTCTTCATACTTATGCCCACCATTGAGGGTGTAGATGAGATCGGCTCTGACTACCTTAGCGCCATTTTCTTTGTAGCTAAGCTTGGCGGTGTTTGCGCTTTGACTGGCTTTGAGTGCAATGGGAGCTTTTTCTTTATGAGGGAGTTTCCCACCAAAGTAAGGATTGTAGTAAGGCATGCTTGCCTTCATCTCGGTGAGAGATTCATGTAGCAGGGTGGCCATCTCTTTGACTTTCTCTGGCATGGCTGCGGCGAGGTTCTTCGCCTCTTCAATATCGACGCGTGTACCGAGCCCCTTAGAGCTGTCGTAGAGGCGGTAGAGTTCGTATTGCTCGTTTTTTTTGTTGCCTATGTGGTCGTAGTTTTCAAGCAGCTTGAAGTCGCCGATACGGATCGAGCTTTCAAGGGCAGCACTGTTTGGAAAGTGCCAGACCATGGTATCGCGTGTCTTGCCGTTGGCTTCTTTGAGAAGTGCAGGGTTGGTGGGGTCTTTAGCGAGTAAGGTGCTGAGGTCGAGTCCGTCCATAGCTTGGCCTTTCTTTCCTTTTGCACCTGCCCAAGAAAGAAGAGTCGGATAGAAGTCGAGGCCGTTGACCATTACTTGAGATTCAATGCCTTGGGGGATATCGGGACCGGTAATAATGAGAGGCACGCGGGTGCCGCCTTCCATGATGGAAATTTTACCGCGGTCGAGAGGATAGTTGTCAGTGATAATTTCGCCGGGGACTTTTTCCATACCACCGTTATCAGAAGTGAAGATGACATAGGTGTTTTCAACGAGCTTGTGCCCGGGCCAACGTGGATCGTCAGTTTTTTCGAGATACTGGGTGAGCCGTCCTACGTAATAATCGAGTTCCTCAACCATGGCGCAGTAGAAAGGATTTTTCTGTCCAGGGATGTCCCAACCTAAGGGTTTGCCGACAGGTTTCTCCACTCCGAGCTTTTTACAGTATTTATCGAGAAGCCGTTCGTTGCGGGTATGGATCGGGGTGTGGACGAGCCAGGTGCAGTAAAACAGGAAAAAGGGTTTTTCTTTATGAGTGCTAACAAACTCGAGAGCATCCTTGCTGTTCTGGTGGGTGCTGTAACCGTTTTTATCTTGGCGGTAAGGATCGCCTTTTTCTTTTGTCGAGAAACCGGTAAGTCGGTGGGGCATCATCTTGCGGGTGACGCCGAGGTTACTCTCGGTCCATGTAAAGCCGTGGTCTTTGGGCTGAGGATAAGCGTGGTGACTGATGGCAACGTGCCATTTGCCACAGTGGCCAGTTGCATAGCCTGCATCACGCAAGGCGGAGGCGATGCTATAGGTCTCAACGGGCATGCGCCCGCTATACCAAGGGGACATCATACGCCAGTTCTTGCCGTAGGGAGCTGGAGGGGAGCCGCCCACGACGTGGGTTTTCTGAGAACGAGCACCATGAATACCACTCAAGATGGCACAACGTGTCGGGGCACAGGTCGGACAGGGTGAATAGCCTTGCCAGAACTTGACTCCTTTTTTGGCCAAAGAGTCCATGTTAGGAGTTTCCATAGGGCTCTCCTCATCAACGTCGTAACATTTCACGTCCTGCCAACCGAGATCATCGGTGAGGAGGATGATTATGTTAGGCTTTTCGGGGCGGCTGCCATCTGCAGGAGCAGCTAGAGCTGATCCTAGAGGAAGCATTCCTGCAAAGAGAGCTAGGCAATTTTTAATTTTCATAGTGAACGTGAGATTCTACTTCTTTTTACGAGGCTTGCGTGGCTTTTGAACGCTGCGACCGTCGGGCCCGAGTTCCGGAGCTTTCCCTCCAGGCTGCGTGAGAAGATCGGCGGCGGGGAGTTCTACCTCAATAGGAAAGACGGGACGATTTAAATTCTGGTTAAGCATTTCCTTGGTGATCTTTTTCGAAGGAACACCTTTTTCAGGAACGTCCACTTTGGCTAACCAGGTGATGGTGTTAAGGATAAGCTTTCGGTATTCATCAATCGCCCAGTTAGAGTGATAGTGACCGCCCACGAAGCCGACGCCACGCGGGGCATCTTTGGGATCGCGACACCAGAGCAGGGCTTGTTCAGTTCCCAGTTTATCCGCCGCTTTCTTGTTCCAGAATTTAGAGCTTCCGTAACGCACCATATTTTTAGCGGTTGGAGTTGCACTGGCCAGAGGGTGGCAGTCTTGGCATTCTTTATCGAAGCTGAGGTTCCAGTATAATTCGTCAAAGACTTTGACGGAACCAGTAAGGCCACGGGCAACAGGATGACCGTCTTTGATCTTCATATCCGCAATCCAAGACGGATTGACTGAAAAGGCATCGTCGAAGTAGCCGCCGATCCAAGGTTTGTAGTATTTCTCCCCGATCTCTTTTGTAGGATGAACACCGTAGTGCATGAACATGAGCGCCATTCCTTTTTTGTATTTGGCATCAAGGAAGGTATATTTATCGCCAAAACCTCCACCGCTATCAGCGTAGACAATACAGGCGTCAACGCCCTCAAAGCAGGATTCGTCTGTGGGCCAGTTGAACCAGTGAACACGAGCTTCGATCGGGAGGCCGCTTTCGTTGAGTGCTTTGGCGAGGAGAAGAGCACCCGCTTTGTATTCGTGGATGCCGTGATTATGGGTGGTACTACCGGCGAGGAAGAGGATGCGCTTTTTACTTTTGTCACCACTCCATACGATGGGTGGAGCGTTCTCAAAAGTGAGCCCTGCTTTACGGTCTTTAATATCGAATGTAACTTTTTTTACTACGGGTTTAGCTTTCTTAGGAAGGTCACCCATGGCAGCTTCGATCACTTTTGCAACTTGAGCTGCTTGGAGAGCTTTTCCGTCATTATGATAGTGGACGTTATCGGGCCCTTGGAGATATTTTTCTCGCTGAGGAGCTATGAGAGCATAGAGGTCGTTGATCTCGATGTTGTGCTTTTTCATCACCTTGAATGCAGCTTGGTTGAACTCTTCGGCTCGCTCTGGAGTGATGGTTATTTTGACTTTTTTCTCAGGTCCTACGCAAGGTGGAGTGGTTTGAGCAAAGATTAGCTTGGCGTTTGTTTTCTTTAGTTTGGCAACGATTTTTTCAAGGTTCGCTGCGTAAGTTTCAGGGGTAGATTTTTCTTTCTGTGACCACCCATACCAGTCCCAGAGACCGAAGTTGAAGTGGATGATGTCCCAGTTGCCATCGCCGATCCATTTATCGATGTTCTGAACTCCATAGGCCGAGAAGCGGCAGTTGCCATTGACTCGGTGAATATTGGCTTTTCCATCTAGATCCCTGCGTAGATAGGTGGTGTATCCGATAGAAATGGAATCGCCAATGATGAGGACACGTGGGAGAGCAGGGTCGTCAGTGGGGTTAGCGAAGGGATCACGGAAAGGGTCGTTTATATTATTGCCTTGTTTCTTAGCCGCGGCCTTCGGTGTCGGCTTCTTTTGGGGAGCTGGTTTCACTGCTGGGGCAGCACCTATTGGAGTGTCTGGCGATCCGAGTTTAAGGAAGGCAACGATGTCAGCTACATCCTGAGCTTGCATACCGAGCTGACCAGCGGAGAGCATGAGGGAGTGCTCAAGCGGCTTGATAGTTTTAATATCTTTACGAGGGATACTCATTTCTCCACCGCCCATCACCTTGAGAATAGAGAAACCACCAGCAAAGAGTGAGAAGCCTTGGATGGTATGGCCTTCTTTAGTGATGATCTCAGTCGCTTCAAAGCCGTGTGCAAGACCAGCGTTAGGCTTGATGATTGCGGTGGCAATGGCTTCCAGAGAGCGACCGCGACCCCATTCGTCGAGGGCAGGACCGAAGTCGATCCCCGTGCCATTGACTTGGTGACACATGTAACAGCGACCGATGCCCATTTTCCCACGAGCAGGATCACCTTTGAGTGCTAAAACTTCTTTGACGTTGAGCTTAGTAATTTCAGCACTATCGGTGGGGACTTTGTAGTCTTGTGTGGGTTTGAGCGCATTAGCTTTTTTGTTGAGCCCTTTCATCAGCGATGTGTGAGCTTGCCAACTGTTACTGCCACGGTTGTAGAGCCAAAATTTGGCGATTTCCCTGGTGTCGTCTAAGCCATTTTCAGCAATTTCAACCATCGCGAGTGCCGCTTCTTTACTCGGGGTAAAGCCGATTGCTGTCATTGCATTTTTACGAGCTTCTAGAGAAATCTTAATATTGAGAGCACGGGTTTTGAAGTCTTCCACGGCCGACTCAGGATGGAGCCGCCAAGCTAGATTAGCAAAAGCAGGACTCCACGTAAGAGGATCTTTTTCGCCTAGCGTGGAGTGTAGAATGCCGTAAACCTCAGCTTCTTTATTAGTGCTGGCAGTGCCAAGGGCCTCGAGCATCCAGCGATCTTTTCCATCGTATTGCTTGGCGAGGGTGAGGATGATTTCCTTTGTTTCGTCAAAGCTCAAGTTACGCAAAGCAAGGGCGACTTCGCGGCGAACAGCAACGGAAGGGTCGCTGCTGAGGTCCTTGGCGTGAGCGAGAAGATTGTGCTCTACAAAGCGCAGGGCGCGAAAGCAGGCTATGCGAATCTGTGGGTTCTTGCCGCTTTTCAAGGTAGCCTCAACCTGAGCAATCCCCTTCTCTCCCAACTGAGCCAGGAGGAAAATGGCGCGAGCTTGAATGTAGGGATTGGAGTCACTGAGGAGAGCTTGCACGGCAGGGATGGCAGCTTCACCACTCGCTTTGAGGCGAGTGAACCCAGAGTTGCGCACGTGGTTGGCAGGGCTTTTGAGTGCTGCGATCTGACCGGCGGTAGTTGTGAGATCAAACTTAGGAGCTCTGAGTTTTTTCCCTTTCGGGGCAATGCGGTAGATAGCGCCGGTGAGATCTTTGTCAGTCATGCGGTGACCACCTACGCCGTTGTCAAACCAATCGGCAACGTAGATCGCGCCATCGGCTCCTACGGTGACATCAGAAGGGCGAAATTTATTAGCGAAGTCGGCTTTTTCTTGGGCGTTTTCCTTAAATTCATCAACGCGCTTGGAGCGGATGAAGTCAAAGCGTTCAAGCTTGAATCCGGCACCGTCTGGCACAGGAAGATAACCGAAGACGACATTGCGAGCGGGTTCTCCAGAGAGGAGGAGTCCACGGTATTTGTCGCCGAGTGGTCCATTTTCATAGTAAGCAATTCCGGTGGGTGAGCCAGTTCCATAGACGTCTCCCGCGGGGATTGTGCCAGGGTCTTCTTGGCGCCATTCCGCGATACGTGCGGGCTGACCGGGTCGGCGCTCACTTTGCCATTTACGCTGTCCGTCATCAGACGCAAAACCGAGGTTCCCGTATTCCATTAGCCATGTGGTGCGGCAAGCTGGAGGATCATCATTATCGTTTTGGAAGACATCACCAAAAGAAGTGACGGTCTCCTCATAGCTGTTACGCATGTTGTGGCCGATAGGACGGAGGCCAGTGCCATCTGGGTTCATGCGGAGGGCAACAGCGCCGACGTAGATGTGACCGTCATCGCTTTTGAGACCTGGTTTACCGCCTTGGTTGGGACCGGGATCTGTGACGGAGGGAGCGCCACCTTTGTAAACACTGCCAACACGGAGAGTCCAGCCGTCGGTTCCTTTGACGATATGACTTCCTGCGTTTCCGCTATTGAAATACCACTGCCCGTTGGGACCGGTGCAGACAGAGTGGAGGCTGTGATCGTGGTCTTGCCCGCCGAAGCCAGTGAGGAGAACTTCGCGTTTATCGACTTTAGGATCAAAGACGGCATCGCGGTTGACGTCAGTGTAAACCAGAAGGGCGGGAGGTTGAGAGACGATGATTTTGTTATCGATAACTGCAATTCCCAAGGGAGAAATGAGTGCTGGCTCTTGGACAAAAACGTGGCTTTCATCGGCTTTCCCATCGCCGTTCGAATCGGTGAGAACCATGATGCGGTCACCCTTTGGATCAAATGCTGAGACGTCTTTGTTGCGGAACATGCGGTAGTTCCGTCCTTCCGCCACCCAAACACGACCTTTGGCGTCGATGTCCATGTTAGTAGGGTTGTAGAACATGGGAGAGGTCGCCCAGAGGGTGACTTCAAAGCCTTCTGGGACGACAAAAGAATCAGCCGGGACGTGAGGGAGAGCGGCTTCTTCCGCTGTGGCGACGAATGCAGAGGCCACACTTAAGAGTAAGGTTGTGAGTAGTTTCATATTAAATGATTTTTTGGTGATTTTCTAAATCGCTTAGGTAATGATTGCAAAAGACTCCTTTGAGATTCTTGATAAAGTATCTATTGAATATTAAAATGGCTGATTTTAACCACCTTCAATAAAAGCGGTCGGGTTGAGCCGAACGCTTTCGCAAATAATGAATGTTCTAAGGAATGTTTATTACGCCGACGCAAGATTAGATCATTGAGGTTTCTCGCCCACGACTTTCACAAAATTTATCATGGTTTTGTGATCATGGTCTACCCTGCTTTCAGAGGGTGGTTAAATTCACTTGCTGAGATAGGCTTATTTTATCCACCATGGTAATGCTTACTTGAGTGCTTGAATAGGACGACAAAGTGAGGTATCCCCTATTCGGATCTAACTTACCAGCCGACCCTAGGACGACACTGAATGTATGAAGCCCACAATAACTAGCGTCACGACTCTTCAGCTTCTAGTAGTTCTTTCCTTCTCTCTCTTAATAGGAGCTACACAGAGTTCCCCTGCCCTAAACCTGAAGCAACTGGACAAAGCTTCTCTCTCCGGACTGGAGCAACGCGCAGCGACCATCAATAAGCAACTGGAGCAACTGGCTCATTACAGTATGCGTAGCGGAGTAGGAGCGATCAGTTACCGATCCAAGCCTTATTCAGAACCCAATCATACGGAGTGGGTTCAAATCGAACTCGGGCAAGAAACCCACGTCGATCAAATCATATTGGTTCCTGCTCTCTGGCGCGATACCAAAGCTGGATTTATAAGCGACGGTTTCCCAGTTCGATTCAAGATCACCGCCGGTATTGGCAAAGATACCTCAGGAACGGTGATCGCTTCATTTAGCAAAGAGGATGAGTTACTGCCGCGGATAGCACCGCTCGTCATCCCCTGTTCGATCACGGCGTCCTGGGTGAGAGTGGAGGTCACGGAACTATCAGCTCGCTTATACGACGGAAAATACAATCTCGAACTGGCCGAAATCCTCATTTTTAATGGTCAGGAAAACATGGCACTTCATAGGCCCCTCACCACTTCATCAGATACTCCAAACGAGCGAGGAGCTCGGAAAAAATCGTTTCTAGTGGATGGCTTTTCACCTTACCTAATGGATTCTGGCCGAGGAATCCGAAGCATCGCTTTTCTAGGTCGGACAAAGGAAATCAATCAGCCATCCATTACCTTGGATCTTGAAAACACCCACCCTTTAAACAGGATCCACCTGCATTCCTTAGATTTTAGTCACACAGTCCCTCATGCAACCCCTGCTGGTTTTGCAACGCCTCTCCGAATCCTAGTGGAGGGAGCAAATCGTGCTGACTTTTCGGACGCTATCAGCCTCGTTAAATATCATCAAAAATCGATCTATGACCGAGGCCCGATCATCATACGTCGCTTCCCTGAAACCCCCTGCCGCTATGTCCGGTTAACAGCTACTCAACCTTACATTTTCGAAGAAGAAGGCGAGAGTCGGTATCTAATGGGTTTCGCTGAAATTGAATTATTCTCGAAGGGGCTCAACGTAGCGGCCAATAAAATAGCAGTTAGCAACCTGATGCAAAATCCGCAACAAATACGATCTATAGAAAGCCTAACCGACAGCAGCAACCTCTATGGCCAGATCCTTCCCACTCGGCAATGGATGCAGGAACTAGCCCTCCGCCATGAATTGGAGAAAGAACTCCCTCTCATTAACCAGCAAATCAACCATCGTTATACAGACCAAAAAACCTTACTCCGCCGTATGATCTGGCTGGTCGCATTACTTATCGTAGGAATCGGATTTATGATTCTCATTGGGCGCATGCTCCGAATGCGACAAGCCACCCGTATCAAGGAACGTTTTGCTGCCGACCTGCATGATGAGCTCGGTGCTAACCTGCATACCATCGGGCTGCTCAGTGATCTCTCCAAGCAGATGATTCATGCCCCCGAAAAACTCACCAAACTCCTCGACCGTATCCGAGATTTCACCGAACGTAGTGGGACTGCAGCGAGGAACTGCACAAACATACTTGAGGCCAAAGGAATTTGCGAAGACCTAGTCGACGAGATGACTCGATCATCCCGGAGGCTGCTCACCGATCTTAAATATGACATCTCATTCTCGGGTGAAAATCTGCTACTCAAACTCACCCCCCGAAGACGTATCGACCTCTTCCTCTTTTTTAAAGAATGCCTGACCAATATCCTGCGTCATTCTGGAGCTACCCAAGTTTCAATAGATCTCACTGCTGAGAAAAATAATATTATCCTAACAATAACCGACAATGGTCACGGTATCGAATCAGAAAAGGACACAGCCCCAGCCTCGCTCAGGCGCCGAGCCAGACTTCTAGGAGGCCGTGCAGCCGTAGAACACCCCTTCGAAGGAGGCTCTACTATCACTTTGAAATTAAAAATTCGTCAATTTAGAATCCGATTATGAATAGAAAAATACGTCTCATGCTGGTCGAGGATCACGCCGGATACCGGGAAACGATCGCCATCGCTCTGGAACAGAAAGATAATATGGAGTTGATTGGTCAGTTCGGCACAGCCGAAATTGCACTGCGAACTCTACAAGGGGCCACTGAAAACAACTTACCTGATATAATCCTTCTAGACATTAACCTACCCGGCTTTTCAGGACTCGAAGCCCTGCCATGGATACTCCAATATGCGCCCAAGGCTAAAACCATTGTTCTCACCCAGTCTGATAACGCAGCCAATGTTAAACATGCCATCTCTCAAGGGGCAGCCGGCTACCTCCTTAAATCCGCCACACTCGCTCAGATCACAGAAGGCATCGAAGCAGTAATGGACGGCGGAGCCTCTCTTGACCCCGAAGTTGCCATGTACATCCTAAACTCATTGCGCAACACAACCACACAGGATGAACTTGATAAATCTCTATCTGAGCGCGAATTAGAAACGCTCAAACTAATAGGTCAAGGATTGGCAAAAAAGGAAATCGCAGATCGTCTCGGCATCAGTATCACCACCGTTGCCTACCATGTAAAACACGTCTACGAAAAACTCAACGTCCCCAATGCACCAGCCGCTATCGACCGCGCCCACCGACTTGGTATCTTTTCGCAGGATAAAAAACCCAATTAACAGATCATTCGATCAGTCCCTTCTTCCTCATTGCCTCTATAGCCCGTCGCTTGAAAGCCTCTTTACTTTCGTCTTTATCGACAGAAAGCATTACCACGTCGCTTCCCCCGGTCTGGCATTGGACAATGTCCTGTGCATCAGCCGAGTGATTACCAAGCTCGATCAACGCAGCAACCGCCTGTTTCTTCGTGATGCCTTTTTCTGCTAGTTGGCGCAGCACCTCCATTGCACCTTCTTGTTTATCGTTCGTCATAGCACACACACTTTCTATTTACTCGTTAAACCCGCCCTCTGTCACCGAGTAGGCCTGTCACCTGACCCTTGGAACCTCGCCCAACTCATCCAAGTTAAATACAGCCACGCTCTCGTCTATCAGAAACCGATTAGCGCGACAAGCATGATGTGCCCGGGTGATTCGGTAGGATTACTTTGTGCGGTACGGAGATACGCTGTGCTGCGTCGCCGGCTCGGGAGGCACTCGTGGTATAGGGCGGCGACCGGCGTGGCGCATAACTACTCTTAGGTACATTACCGGCGTGCTGGGAGTCAGGGACACCACCACTCCCCACGCCAAGGGGAATGGGATGGCGTTACCGTAGCTTTTGCTCATCTTCTGACCGTCAATGCCTGGCACGACGGCGGTGTTCTCCTTGATATGGGGTTCAGGGATGGTGAGGGTGTTTTCGCCAAAGCGATCGTTGATCTTGCCGGCGAGGTCGCGGGTCATTTCCAAGTGCTGTTTCTGATCCTTACCAACGGGAACGAGCTCGGCATCGTAGAGCAGAATATCCGCCGCCATCAATGTTGGATAGGCGAATAGAGCATGGTTGGCGTCGAGGCCTCTGGCTATCTTATCCTTATACGAGTGAGCGCGTTCGAGCAGACCCATCGGGCAGACGGTCGAGAGAATCCACGCCAGCTCATTGACCTCGGGGATGTCGCTCTGGCGGAAAATAGTCGCCTTTTCAGGGTCGAGCCCACAAGCAAGGAAGTCGATGGCGAGGTCCTGGATATTGGCTCTCAGGGTCGCAGCATCACTCATGCTGGTCATAGCATGGTAGTCTGCGATGAAGTAAAATGCTTCACCTTGATCCTAAAGTTGGACTGCAGGTTGCATGGCACCGAAGTAGTTGCTGATGTGAAGTTTGCCACTGGGTTGGAGGCCAGTAAGAATGTGCATGGGTTTTTCTTAAGAAGAACGGGGCAAGAAGCAAGGCTCAAGACGGTAGATTATCACAAAAACAGTAGGTGAATGATGTGGCTTAGGGGGCTAGTCCACCGTATACTGAATTCGATATTGTAAGGGGGTAAGTCCAATGTGAGATTTGAACTGTCGGCTGAAATAACTTTGATCACAAAATCCGCAGTCCTGTGCGAGGCTGGATATTTCGATATCAGTGTGTGAAAGTTGCCGACACGCTATTTGAATACGCAATTTAAGAATAAATTTCTGAGGAGACATTTTATAGACCTTAGTGAAGGACAGACGAAACTGACTGACTGAGAGATGGCACAATTTTATTCTTTTTGTCAGCATAAAACGCAGCCGTAACTTGGATATCAGCGTGTCGTAAATAGCGCGAAGCAGCAAAAATCCCCTGCTCACTCGCAATCAGAGATCCCACCTCTTTACGCAAGGTGTGTATCGGCTTTTGCACCTTAACCCCCTTAAGGCGGAGCCACTCCCGTAAGAAATTTAAATGCTTTTGACATCGATATGGTGCAGACGGAGCCACTTCATCCCCAGCACTCACGGTGATAACAAAGTCATCCTCTGCATCGGTTACACTCAGCTCTAAATAACTGCATACCGATTCCCCTAGATCAATTACCCCCTCGGAATCATCACTCTTCAATTGGTGATACTCAGTGCTACGCACATGCAAGGTGCACTCATCCAAATCAATGGACTCCCACAGCAAGTGATCAATTTCTGACACTCGTAAGCCACATACCAAAGCCAAGAGAAAAACCTTGTATGGTTCAGGATGGCCTTCTTTCAACTCAACCTCAGCTAATCCCATCAATTTTTCTGCATCGATACGGCTGTGATATCGAAGCGATCCAACCTTTTCGGGTTGCACATCCTCAAAAGGTAAAGGCGATGGTAAATCTACATACTCTTTAATAAAAGGTGTATTCACGAAATCACTTGAATATCTCAGACATAAGAAATCATGTGATTGAAAACTCTGCTGAAGACTTATCCGAGCCATTTGCTTTTCAGTGGAAGTATATTGACACTATTACTGTCAACAATTGACACTATTCTGAGCTGAATCGGCAACCAAAGCCCCTGCAAAGCCTATAAAACCGTTAAAATAGCATGAATCGCCTGACTACGAATCAGGAGGCCGGGAGTTCGAATCTCTCCGGGTGTACCACTTATCTTAAGACCTCCTCAGCGGTCTACGCATCAGTTCCGGGCATCTCATCCCGCACTTGCTCAAGCCTGAATTTGGAGAGTCCTGCTTCTTTAGCCCAGCGATCCCAGTCTTTGATCGCATCAAGAACCTGTTCAATAATAACGTCGATGTTCCGCACACCCTGTGCCTCACCTAATCGCTTAAGATCTGAGCGCCCTACGTCCACGCTTCTGCCGTTGACTGTAGCGGCCCGCATGCCAGTCACCAAGGGATTGGATGTATTGGTAAGGTCATACGCGGGCGAGACTACCCAGCGTCCATCGGGCTCCATGAGGAAAGCGTGATTCTTAGCATGATCATCATCGTTTCCAGCTAACACATTGAAACAGGCGCGGCGAAATACTTCCCCCACCTCGGCCTCGCTTCCTGTTAGAGCACGCGTCTGATCCATCAGATCTCCATATTCCATTCCAGAACGGATCAGCGTGTGAGTCAGCCCAGAGTATGTATGCACGTGACGTCGTGAGCCGCCAGGTCTATCAAAACGTTTCGATAGAAAATGACATGCCCCATCTTCCGCATCAAGTAGCTGGGTCTCCGCCATGCGGATACCTGCTGCCCGAGCCATCACAGAATAAGCATATTCCTCCCTGCCGTGCTCGTCTTCCACATCTAGGTCAAACTTTAACAGCCACCGCTCGAATCCCTGGGGCAGATGCCCACCACCTGCCATGGCACGCGAGAAATCCGGATTAAATCCTAACAATACCTTTGGCTGGGCACCACCCGGAGGGAGACCTGAGCGCATCAGCCCGGGGAGCATCTTCTCCGTGCTGCCATGGAGGTATGAATGGGTGTGACTGACTAGCTCCGCCACTTCCACGGTGAGCTCCTCGCGGAATGTCTCGGCAGTCACAGGTGGCCGGTAACCAATCGCTCCCATGGCGTGAGCTCCGGTGCAGGCCAGTTTCTGCAAAGCGGTGACCTGCTCCCACGGAATCCCCTTTTCAGTGAAAAGGCGCTTCATCATTTGCTCACCCCACCAGTCCGGCAGGCTATCTGCAAACAGCCCAAAGAGCGGCCCAAACTCTGGCGTGGGTGTCGAAACCTTGCCTCGAATCTTAACAGGCAGATGAACCGGTGACAGCTCGATGCCACGCTCAGTCCAGCTTGGATCATACTGGAAAAACAATCTGCCGCTGTCGGACTCAGTGAGCTGGCCGATCACACATTGTTCATCACACCCGAGGTAAAGGACTTCAACTTGCATTTGTTAGGATAGTAAATTTTATGATCAAACGATTCGCCACTACCATCTATCGAATCGATCAAAACACAAACGATTATCGTGGCTGTTTTTTCATTGCCATCATCCACTAAATCAGTGAATCACATGACATGCAGATTCAGTCAGCGATATTCGAGACTAGCTCACCCGATCTGGAAAAGTGTCCTGACTCGGCTCTACCCGAGTTTGCATTTATCGGCAGATCAAATGTCGGCAAGTCCTCACTCATCAACATGCTGACAGGGAAAAAAGATCTCGCTGTAGTTTCCAGTAAGCCAGGACGCACCAGACTCATCAATTTTTTCCAAATCAACCGTAAGTGGTCGCTCGTCGATCTTCCCGGCTACGGATACGCAAAAGCATCGGGGCAGCAGCGACAGAAGTTTAACGAATTTGTCTCTGACTATCTTGTCAATCGCGAAAACCTAAGCTGCGTTTTCGTTCTCATCGACTCAAGGCACGATCCACAGAGGCTCGATCTTGAATTCACTCAATGGCTGATCGAGTATTCCGTGCCCTTTGTTCTCGTTTTCACGAAGTCAGATAAATCAAAGCCCGACGATCTTAAGGTAAACATCAACAATTTCCTGACAGGCATGGAAGTATTTTGCGAAGGCTCACCCCGGACTTTTACATGCTCCGCAAAGACCGGAATTGGCCGCAAAGACGTACTCAATTTCATTGGCGAGGCATTGTCGATGCGATAGATAGACCAATCGCCAAACGTAATACTCAACCCTATGAAGAAACTTGTAACCACTTTCAGTATCCTCTGCCTCTTCGTGACCGCAACATCACAGGCGGCTAAAAAGCCTAACATCCTGGTTTTCTTGGTCGATGACATGGGGCTCATGGATACGTCCGTGCCATTCCTGACAGATGACGATGGTAAACCAAAGGCTTACCCTCTCAATAAAATCTACAAGACACCTAACATGGAGAAGCTAGCCAGCAACGGCATGCGCTTTGAAACATTTTACGCCAACAGCGTCTGCTCACCCACACGCATATCCATCATGACGGGGCAAAGCTCTGCCCGCCACCATACCACTCAATGGATTCGTTCGGAAAACAATAACCGGGGAGCACAAGGGCCACCCAACTGGCAGTGGAAAGGTATTACTAAAAACCACCAGACTCTTCCGGGGTTACTGCAAAAAGATGGCTACCAGACAATCTACGTGGGCAAGGCACATTTTGGACCATTCAAGGCATACGGCGAGTTTCCTAACAATTTTGGATTCGACGTCAATATCGGCGGCTGCTCCTATGGTCAGCCAGGTAGTTATTACGGCAAAGACGGCTTCGGCTGGATCAAGGGCAACAAGCGCCGCGCTGTGCCAGACCTAGAGAAATACCACGGCAAGGACATTTATCTAACTGATGCTCTGACACTGGAAATGAACGCCGCTATCAAGGACTCCGTTGAGAAAGACAAACCGTTCTTTGCCTACATGGCTTATTACGCCGTGCATGCCCCGTTCATGCCTAACAACAAATACTCCCCAAATTACGCCGAGGCAGACATCCCTAAAAAAGCGCGCGACTACGCCACCATGATTCAAAGCATGGACACATCAGTTGGAAAGATCATGGCACACCTCGATACTCTGGGTGTGGCCGACAACACTCTTGTTCTCTTCCTGGGAGATAATGGAGGCGACGCTCCACTTGGAGGCACTCACACAATTGCTAGCTCTGCACCTCTGCGCGGCAAGAAAGCAACGCATTACGAGGGCGGCATGCGTGTCCCGTTCATTGCCATGTGGGCGAAAGCCAATGCCGCTAATCCTTTCCAAAAGAAACTTCCCATCAAACCCGATGCCATTACCACCGAGATGGGCACGATCCACGACATCTTCCCCACCCTACTCGAAACCGCAGGAGTTAGCTATAAGGGTAAAATCGACGGCAAGAATCTTGGCCCGATTCTACGAGGAGAAAAAATCGACGGTAAACGGGATTTCCTGATGCACTTCCCTCATGGCCACCGCAGCAGCTACTTTACCGTTTACCGATTAGGTGACTGGAAACTTATCTACCACTATACCAAGGCGAAAGATGAACGCTACGAGCTATTCAATCTGGCGAAAGACCAGACCGAAGCCAAAAACCTCGCTCAAAGTAACCCGGATGAACTAACACGCATGGTCAAGGCGATGTCAGCAGCACTTGAAGACGCAGGCGCGCAGTATCCCGTTGCTAAAAAGGATCCAGAGACCAAGCTCAAGCCGATATTGCCCTAGGCTTGCCCTACTCTACAATCCCGAATGCCGAAAGCGCGTCCAGAATTTCCTCGCGGGCATTGCCCACCTCAGGAACTGGTTTCCCGGTAAGCTTCTCCGCCGTGCCCAAGTAAAGCTCACTGATTGCCATCATGGCTTCAGAAGGAACTTTGAATGACTCACCTAACAAATCGCGTTCATCCATGCGTTCTTTATTAAGCAGCACATCGGCTTCGGGAACTGATTCACAGAGAAATTTGCGGAACATTTCCTTGGAATTTTCCACAATCTTCCCATCGGCATAAGCCGACTTGTCCCAGTAGCGTGAGGAGTCGGGTGTGCCTACTTCGTCGATATAGATCATTGAGTACCCATCCCCTTGCTCATTGGGAATGTAACCAAATTCAAACTTGGTGTCGACTAACAGCTGACCTGCTTTCGCCGCATGATCAGCAATAATTCCAAAGCCTTCGGAAAGCAGTTTTTCATACAGAGGCACATCATCCACTGACCGAAATGCAAACGCCTCGTGGTTTTGTAGAATTTGCTCACGCGTAACATCTACATCATCCTTTTCAGGGATGCCCGCAATACCCACCATCACACCTTTGGTGGATGGTGTGATTAGTAGCTGCTCAAGTTTCTGGCCATTCTCTAATCCATCCGGCAGAGGGATCCCACAAATGCTACGCTCTCCGCGCTCATAACTGCGCCACATGCTACCGGTGATGTACTGGCGCGCAATGGCTTCGACCATGACAGGTTTAGCTCTCTGCACAATCCACACCAAGGGATGCGGTGAGTCCAAAACGTGATTACCAGCTAATCCGGCTTTTTCAAATTCCTCAAACCAATGCAGCGCACTAGCGTTCAGTGACGCACCTTTACCCGGTACCCCCTGCAAGCCATCCTCACCTTGCCAGATGATTTCATAGGCTGAAATCCGATCACTAATCACCATCACAGCTAATTCTGTGCCTTCACTCACACGATAACCTCGCTCTCTGATGATTCTCGCGCTGTCGGCCGCTGTGAGCCAGTATACCGAGCGCACCTTACCGCTGTGGACACTTCCTTCGTGCCTGATTGGCAGGTCGTCGGTCTTGGCAATGGCAAGATTCGCTAAGCTCATGATTTTTGGTTCTTATTTTTTGAGGAAAACAAAACCCTCCGACAGATTGCCATCAATTGGGGTTGTTGCCAAAATTAAGTAGGCAGCTCCCGCTCTCCGGTCAATTCAAACCCGCAGTGCGGGGCAAAAATACTTGAGATCATCGGAGTTTGCTCGACATTACTCTGGCAAAATTTAAATCTAGAACCATGCGAGAGACCACTGACCAGATTAAGGATTTCCTCCAGTTTATCGCGTTACAATTCATTAAGCACCCTGAGCAAGCCCAGCTGAGGGTTGCAGAAGCCGATGACAAGCGAGTCAGCTTCCGGCTGGTCGTCGCCCAATCAGACGTCGCCATGCTCATCGGCAGGAACGGATTTACAGCCAGCGCGATCCGCAACGTTCTCAAAGCCGCTGCCTACCGTGACGGCATTCATGTAAGTCTGCAAATCCATTCCCACGAGGAAGAGCAGCAGCGCATCGCAGCCATTGAGGCGGGTGAAATCATCGACGAGGGGCAGGCTCCAACATAATTTGGCAACTTGACTGTGCGCCCAGCCTTGCGCTGGATTGGGTTTTCGTCTAATATGCCATTGTTATGTTGCGTCGCCGAATTCTTCACCACTTGAGGTTGGTCATCATCCTCGTTTTCGGGCTGGGTTTTGGCCTTGTGGTGGGAGGTGTCTATTACCTCAATCAATCAGGTGCCAATGAGCATTGGCGCTCCCAAATTGCGGGTGAATTGGAGAATCTTGGAGTTATCGCCGACTTTGATCGTTTAAGCATTTCACCTACCAAAGGACTGATAGCGAGTGGCGTTAGAATTTACGCTGATGACAGCCGAAATGACGTAGTCGCCACTCTGGAACACCTTGTCATAGATGTCGATAAAACCAAGCTCATGCGGGGTAAGCTGCGTGTCAATAAAGTCGCGTTGAAAGAAGCGACCGTATCTCTGCCACTCGATCCAGATGACCCTGACGGGCCTCGCATACTCATGGAGGAGCTCTCAGGCAGCATGATCTTGCCCGACAAAAGAACAGTCGAGGCTCGCGGTGTTTCAGGAATTATCGCTGGCATACGTGTTAAAATTGACGCTCACATCTGGAGTAGCCATTTAGAATCTCCACAACAGCCGAAGCCTATCAAACAAGCGCGTGTCGAACGCATTAAATTGATTGCCCGTATTATTCAGGAAATCAAGAAGTGGCACTGGCCTGAGAAAAAACCTCCTGTCCTCAGACTCTACCTTGAGGGAGACGTGGATAACCCCGACTCTATGAGGCTCGATTTCGCCTTCGAGGCAGACGAACTGGAATCGAAAGGCATCACCCTGCGTGATGTTAAGTTTCAGGGTGATTACAACAACAAGATCGTAACCTTGGATGAATTCGAACTCAGCGATGGCTCGGGTATGATCTCGGCTCGAGCTGACTTTGTTCCAGCAACAAGAAAAGGAAGATTCGAAGCTAAAAGCAGTCTACACCTCCAGAAAATCGCACGTAATATGCTGGGGCATGACATAATGGAGCAGCTGACATTCTCCACATCGCCAATCATAAACTGCACTGGCAGCATTTCTTTTGATGAAGACTTCAAACCGGAGGTCTATGTCTCGGGAACGACTGAAATCAAAAATTTCTCATGTCTCGGCACCCGCTTCAGCAAGTTCAAATCAGAATTCTCAACGCGCCATGGCGATATTTTCCTCACAGGTCTTCATGCAGTGCATGCTCGCGGCGAACTCAAAGGGAGAATCCTCTTAAAAGATGAAACCATACGTTATGAAGCGAACTCAACGCTTCCCGTGGAGGCATATAAACCATTTATTCGAGACTCCCCTATCGAGAGTGCTCTCGAACTTGCAGACTTCAGCGAATCAACTCAGATTGAAGTTATTGCGAGTGGCACAATGAACCGTAATGATTTCACTGACTGGTCGGCTGATGGATCGATCAAGCTATCGAACATTGGCTTTATGGACGTGCCGCTTTACGAGCTGGGTGGCGACTTCTCAATGACTGCATTAAATTCGCAGTACACCAATATCAATGCACGGTTCAACTACCATGATTATCCCCTTCGGAAAAAACACGGCGGCCCCACTTCGGCACGCGTATCGGTAGAATCAATCACTGTCGATAATGATCGAGAAATCGTAAAGTTATCTAACATCCGTGGCACAGCATGGCCCGCGCCGATCGTCAGACTCTTTACCCCAAGTGTAGCTGATCACGTCGAGGAATACCGTTTTCATCGCCCCCCTCTTTTGAGAGCCAGCGGCCAATTTGATCTCAAAAGTGGCAGCTATACAACAGACTTTCGGATCTATGTCAGCAATCCTGGAAGCATGAGTTATGATTTTCTTGGCGAAGATTTGACGCTCCGGCGCCTAAAAGCCAACGTAAAAATCACTGATGATCGCGTCAATATCGACAATTTGTCATTCCAGACATTCAACGGCCCCTGTAGCGGACAACTTGTTGTTTTCACAAACCACCCTACCCAGACTCGATTCAGTGGCGGAATGCAGTGGCGCAGGCTGCACCTCAAGGATATTGGACAACTCTACGAATTCGGCGATGCGGAACGAGGCCTCCTAACAGGGAGAATGGACTTCAGTGGTCAGGATGACAACATGCGCATGTTTAATGGAAAAGGCTCGCTTGCGCTTGAGAAGGGCAACCTGTTTTCAGTCCCAATGTTAGGCCCTCTATCCACTCTCGTTGGTGCTGTTTTAAAGAAGCGCAATCCTACCGAGGAGAATGCCAAAGACGCTTCATGCACTTTCAATGTGCGCAAAGGAATTCTCTACTCGAATGACTTCATTGCGACAACTCGTTCACTAAAGTTCACCGGCGAAGGAAACATCAATCTCGAGAAAAAAGATATTGATATGACGATGCGCATGAATGCTCGAGGCCTTCTCGGAATATTTTCTCTTCCGCTAAGACCGTTCATGGGACTATTCCAGTTTCACGGCAAGGGATACATCATGGATCCAAAATGGCGAACGACGGTGTTCACCCGCCCCTCACGAGGCAAGAACGACCCTATTTTCCGAAAACCGCCCAAAGCTAGAGTTATCAGAGAGTGATTACTTCGCCCTATTAGCTCCGCCTAGCACGCCCCATATCATACCAGATCCAGCGACAACGAACAGTATGGGAAACCATATCGTATACCCCGCAGCCTTGGTATCATGTTGCAAAATTGCCTCTCGTGGATCTAGAGGGTTTAGCCAAACCGTGTGTGTTGACTCTGCGGGGTATTCCTTGGCTAGAGCGGTCACCACCTCCTCACTCCTGCCCCATTTTGCACCACGTGGAGAAAGCTTGTTAGACGTATAACTATTACCTTCATAGTCATAGCCATAGAGCAAATTGAGCCTAAATTCCGCTGGCGATCCCTTGATCTGTCTCTGATCAACAACCGAACGTAAGATCACGGCTTCCGATTGATTCCATTCACGCGTAGCTGATGCATTCAGGTAACTTCTTAGAAGCAGCCACCCAAATAACAGCCCCATCGATATTATGCTCACACCAATTAGGCACAGGAACCATTTCCCCGCACTTCCAGCCGATGATGCACTGTTGGTGGACTCACTCATTTAAAAAAATTGTCTAAGCATGAATCAAGAGAACCGAGTCAACAACCCGCCCCTCTTGCACCATATCAGAAATAACAACTAGAGGAGTTCCATCAGCAACGACACCCTCGTCTTTCAAAACATCAATAGCACGCTTCAGTACCGCGTCAGATCCACCATCAAAACTTACCTGACGCGCGATTACACCACGAGCGAGTTTAACCTTACGGCATATGGCATCATCTGGAGCAAATGCATGGATACTAGAATGCGGTCTAAGAAGCGCTGTTTGTACTGGCATGTTTCCACGGCGAGTGAACACGACGATTCTTGCATCAGCAATCGAATCGGCCAGCATGATTGCAGAGCGCACAGTCTTCTGTCGCTCCGTACGTAATTTTGCCTCCTTACCGTATCCCAGACCACCACTGCGCTCAATTCGGCGCGCTATACGGTCGAGTATTTCAACGCACTCTGATGGGTATTTCCCAATACTAGTCTCACCGCTCAACATGACCGCATCCGCTTCCTCAAAGACAGCATTAGACACGTCAGTCACTTCGGCGCGTGTCGGCAAGGGGTTGCTCAGCATCGATTCTAACATGTGAGTAGCCACGATCACACGCGTGCCTAGCTCAAGGCAACGTTTGACGATCTTACGCTGAATGATGGGTAATTCCTCGATGTTAACTTCGATGCCCAAGTCTCCACGCGCTACCATAATTAAATTGGCCTCACCAATGATACCATCGATGTTCCTCACTGCCTCCTGGTCTTCGATCTTGGCAATGATCTGAGCATCACCACCTCGCTCATCAATGGCACCACGAAGCTCTCTAACATGAGCAGCATCGCGTACAAACGATCCAGCAATAAAATCAACACCGCAATCGCAGGCAACAGCCAAATCCTGATGATCTTTTCTAGTCAAAGCGGGCAAATTCAAGCGGACTCCAGGCAAATTAATATGCCTCCTACTTCCTAGAAGACCCTGAGTCTGAACTTCACAGAGGATTCTATCCGGCGACTGCTCCTTTACCAGCATGAGCAGATTTCCGTTATCCACAATCAATCGATCCCCAACAGAAACGTCAGCCATTAAGCCTTCGTAATTCACCGTCGTAGAAAGCTCAATACCGGGATCAGAATCTCGTTTTCTAAACTCAAGCATATCCCCCACATTGAGTTCAAGTTTACCATCCACATCGCCTGTGCGAATAGAAGGCCCCTGAAGATCACAGAGAATGCCTGTGTGTCGGTCTAATCGTTTCGAAATTGCACGTATCCGAGGACAAATATCCCTCACCCACTCGTGCTTGGCATGGCTCATATTCAGCCGAAAGACATCAGCACCATTGGAAATCAACTTCTCCAGCATTTCGTCTGAATCCGTTGCCGGACCGAGTGTGCAGATAATCCGTGTTTTCCTATACTTGTTGAGATGCATGAACTCACACTAGCCAAACCAAACAACATGACAATTTACAAATCATTTGGCTGAAGCCGAAACGTGACATGACTCATGGGACCAGCAAAAAGAATTCTGTCAGATATTGACGCAAGCCACTTGACGAATCCTCCGCGATATGTTCCAACTACGCCCGTCGTCCACAACGACCCCACCAAGGACCGGTGGCTGAGTGGTCGAAAGCGCTCCCCTGCTAAGGGAGTATACTCCAAAAGGGTATCGAGGGTTCGAATCCCTCCCGGTCCGCCAT
>JBGCEU010000019.1:0-27672 GCA_045106535.1 Akkermansiaceae bacterium
GAAGGCAAGTTCTACGCCACAGAAGAGGAAATCAAACAGCTCGCCGCCAACGGCCAAATCGCAACGCAATACACGGATCTTGATGGCAACCCGTCCATGGACATCCGCTACAATCCCAACGGATCGCTATACGCCATCGAAGGTATCACCTCGCCTTGCGGCAGAGTCTTTGGTAAGATGGGTCACACCGAAAGACGTGGCAGCGAGGTCGCCAAGAACATTCCCGGCAATAAGCATCAGCCGCTGTTCAAGGCTGGCGTGATTTATTTCTGTTAGATCGGGTGCTACTTCGTAACGGCTATCTCATACGCGGCAACCATCGCCTGTGCTTTTCGACTAGTCACTTCAGCGTTATCTCCAGCTTGGTAAATATTAGAACCCAGCCCAACACCCGCTGCGCCAGCTGCAAACCAATCGTTCATATTGTTATCCGTGACTCCGCCCACGGCAAAAATTGGGATATTTTTTGGAATGACAGCTGTGAGATCCTTGATTCCTCCTGCCCCGACGACTGAAGCTGGAAAAATCTTGAGAGCATCCGCCCCAGCATCGATGGCTTGAAAACACTCACTACACGTTGCGGCTCCTGGCAGCGAGTATATGCCCAGCTGCGCTGTCTTTTCTATCACCTTTGCATTGGTGTTGGGTGAGACAATGAATGAGCCGCCAATGTCGTAAACTTCGCTGACTTGTTCGGTCGTGAGCACCGTGCCCGCACCCACCGCCATCTTGCCTTGGAAATGCGAAGCTAAAATTTTGATGCTTTCTAATGGCTTGTTAGAGTTCATCGTGACTTCCATAACCCTGATACCCGCCTCATAAAGTGCGATGCCGATACTGAGGGCTTCGTCCGGTTCGACACCACGCAGAATGGCTACTATCGGAAGCGTGTTGATCTGTTCGCTGACAAAGGATTTTTTCATGATGACCGGAGAGCTAAGTGCCCGTGAATAGTTGCTATTTCGCTGCCGATGACAAGGCTTTCCACATTCATTTGCTCCAAAGCCAGTGCATATAAAGCTGTGAGACGTTCTGATCCACAAAGACAAACGGCGGATTCTGGATTAGCAGATAGAAGTTCATTGGCGATGAGGAATCCTGAAAGACAGGAGCGGAAACCATCGCCTGAGATCTTGGAGAACACAAAGTCGCTGCGTAGCCTAAAGAGATTCTGCAGATCATTTCCATCAGCTGCTAAACGGCAACCTGCAAGAAATCCGTCTCGATCAAATTCGCGGCTGGTTATTTGTTCTCTGAAAATACTTTCCTCACAGAGCGAGTGAAACAGATCTCCCGTCATGTATGTTTTAAAGGAAACTATTTTGCCGTCCTCCACATTCACCCACTTGGAATGCGTGCCGGGCAAACAGATCGAACTCATATCAGGATGCTTATCGAGTATTCCAAAAACCTGGACTTCCTCTCCCCGCATAACATCAAGTGAGGCATCAGGGTTTTCGTGTTTTGCACCGCCGAACAGCCGAGCATTTGGAAATCCCTCCAAGGCTCGGTAATTTCTAGAAAAAATATCTACCGTGAGTGGCGTGAAACTGTAATCCGCCTCTAACCATCCCAGTTTTGAGCCGGCCATTCCTGATATGCGAATTTCGCTGTTCGGCTCGACTTTCAGTTCATCGAGTAATTTTCTCATCTCCTTCGCGTAGCTGGACTTATTCCCAGCAATCGTTTTGACACCTTGGTTAGATTCGTATTTCCGAAGTACCTTTCCCTCTGCATCTACCAGATAAGCCCGCAACTGGCTACTTCCCCAATCGCAAACAACCAGAGCTGTATCCGACCCGGGATTTTCGTTTTTGCTTTTCATGGTCTGTTGGATACGATCCACTTTCGCTTGCCGCTGACGCGAGTGTAGATGAATCCAACATTCCGTAAATTACTATTATGAAAATCACCCAACTCAATCTCTACAAAGTCCGGCCGCGCTGGGTTTTCCTAGAAATTGAAACGGATGAGGGAATCTCTGGCTGGGGCGAGCCTGTGCTTGAGGGACAGGCAGAAACGGTAATGGCAGCTGTGCGGGAACTTGAGCTGCAGCTGATTGGCAAAGATCCCGGCAAGATCAATGAGCTTTGGAACGAGATGTTTCATGGCCAGTTCTATCATAGCGGCCCGATCCTCATGTCAGCCATCGCTGGTATTGATCAGGCATTGTGGGATATCAAGGGCAAGGCACTTGGCCTGTCTGTGGTCGAATTGTTAGGCGGATCCGTCCGGGGGGAAATGAAAACCTACAGCTGGGTCGGAGGTGATGATCCCTCAGATGAAATCTCCCAGATAGAAAAGGCACGCAAAAATGACGGTGATACTTTTAAGCTGAATGGCTGCGGCCGACTCCGGCAAATCGCGAGCCACCGTGATATTGATGCCGCAGTGTCTCGAGTTTACAAAATCAGGGAACACTTTGGATCAGAAATAGACTTCGCTCTGGATTTTCACGGACGTGTCTCCCTGCCCATGGCAAAAGTGCTGCTCAAAGAGATGGAAAACGCGAGACCGCTTTTTGTGGAAGAGCCCGTTCTGCCGGAATACGCCCACGCATATAAAGACTTGGCGATGAGAACTAGTATCCCCCTGGCTGCTGGTGAAAGGGCATACAGTCGGTATGATTTCCGCCCTATTCTTGAAGCCGGTGGTCTGAGTATTTTGCAGCCTGACCTATCCCATGCCGGTGGCATTACCGAGTGCTTAAAAATTGCTTCCATGGCGGAGACTTACAATGTCGCACTCGCTCCTCACTGCCCGTTAGGTCCATTGGCATTGGCATCTTGCCTAGCGGTCGACTTCGTTTCGCCCAATGCCATGCTTCAAGAGCAGTCGCTGGGAATTCACTACAACGATGGGCTGGAACTAACCAGCTACATCGCTAACAAAGATGACTTCGCGATCAAAGACGGATGCATTTCACCACTACCAAAACCTGGGCTTGGCGTTGAAATTGATAAGGACTTCGTAATCGAGCAGGGTAAAATCGAACACAACTGGACAAACCCTAGCTGGCACCATGAGGACGGATCCATTGCCCACTGGTAACATATGATCACCGCAACCATCACCAACCACATGACCGGTATCGACTGGGTCGTAGTAGCAGTCTGGGTTCTCGGAACGAGCCTGTTTGGCTACTATTTTTCCAAGTATGTAAAAACCGCCAAGGACTACTTGGTCGCCGGGCGAAAGCTCAAGTGGTGGCAAATCGGCATTGCGCAGGCTGCGGATTCCGTGGACGCCGGAGATTTCATCGCCATTGCGGGCATGGCGTATCTAAAAGGATTTACGGGTCTTGGATACATTTGGATAGGCATGGCATTCGGCACCTACATTCTAGCACGCTATCTGGCCCCCATGCTCTACCGGAGTGGAGTGGTGACCAATGCCGAGTTCCTAGAGCTCCGGTTCACCCCGTCCATGCGCAAGGCATCTGCGCTGATCCAGATACTCTACCGTTTCATCGCCATGGCATTGGTCGGCTATGCGCTCGCGACCATGTTCAACGTCGTCATGGGTGTGGAAATGACCTACGGCATTCTCATTTCCATGAGTATCACCATTCTCTATGTTTTTGCCTCTGGGCAGTTAGGCGTGGTCATGGCGGCCATTCCCCAAGTGGGACTCATGCTTGTGGTATCGGGAATCATTTTCTACTCCGTGTTCGCTGACATCGGTGGCCTCAGTGGTTTCAATAGCCACCTACCCGAGTATGGTGATATGCTTCACCTTACCTACTACACCGAGGACGGACTGAATAACTCGCTCTACTTGGTTGGTCTGATTCTTGTATTGTTTACCTATCCTCTGGTAAACCAGACTGTGGCGCAACGTATTGTATCGGCAGCAAGTGAATCCGATGCCCGGAAAGGAAGCTTGGTCTCCATTTTGCCATGGTTCATGGTGACGGGGGTGGCCATTCTAGCAGGTGTTGTCGGCACCGTGCTCGTGCCCGACCTACCAGCTGAAGCGCGGAATGATCTCTATCCCCTCTACATGGTGGAATATTTACCTACAGGAGTTCTGGGGCTGGGTGTGGCGGCTCTGGTCGTGGGAAGTATGTCCACGGGTGCCGGCATCGGCACTGCAATCTCAGGGCTGCTGGCAAACGATGTTTTCAAGATCATGGATAGCAAAAAGCTCACCGACGCGCAGCAGCTACGGTGGACACGGATTTTTTCCACTGGCGCTATTGTGTTAGGTTCTATCCTGTCGTCACAAGTCTCTAATTTCGGGGGCATGGTTCCTTTTTATGTCACATTCTCGGGAACTTTCGTGCTACCGCTGACAGTGCCTTATCTGGCTGCAGCATTTTTCCCACAAGCGAGTCGGCACTCGGCTCTCGCGTCACTTGTTGCAGGGTGCACGTTAGGGCTCGTACTATTTAAAGCGGAAGGGTCTCTTCCCGTCTATATGACACAACCACAGTGCAGACCGCTATGGGTGTTAGGAATGGCCCTCGTGGTCATGGTTATCTGGTCGCTTGTAGAGAATTCCATCAAAGGGAAAATCCCAAAAAAACAACTGGCGAGCCGTTTCAATGCATTTGATTTCGGGAAAAAAATGGAACCCGCGCAAGTCAAAAAAATGATGGAGTCGGGCGAACTCGAAGATTGGCACAGTAAACAAAACCTCGATTACGAAACTCTGGGGCTAAAGAAATCCGCTCCCTGGTATTCGCGGCCCGGCCCCTACGAAATATTCACTATTGTTGCCATGATTGCTCTAATGATCTGGCTCTGGTAAATAAATGAAACACAAAACCATGAAACGAACTATCCATATCCTACTCACACTCGGTCTCGTGACCATGTGCTGTGCCAAGGAATACAAAACAATCGGCTCCCTCGAAAGCCACGACCCCCAGTTTGACAAACTAGTCTCCCCTGATGCAAAAATCGAGATCATTGGCTCAGGCTTCTCATGGATTGAAGGCCCGCTGTGGCTGCCATCGGAAAACTGCCTGGTGTTTTCTAACATACCTCCGAATAAGACATGGAAATGGACAGAAAAAGACGGAGCAGTTCCTTACCTACAAAAAAGTGGCTACTTGGGCAAAGTTCCCAGACCGGGATTTAAGGGAGCATTTGATCAGGCAGGCTCTAATGGATTGGTTCTCAGCCCCGATGGCAAGCTGGTGCTATGTCAGCACGGTCTGCGCCAAATGGGGATGATGACGGCTCCGCTCAATAAGCCTAAAGCTGAATACAAAACCCTAACAGATAGAAACCACGAGGGTAAAAAATACAATAGTCCGAATGATGGATGCTACCACAAGGATGGCAGCCTCTTTTTCACCGACCCTCCTTACGGACTACCCGCAGGTGCAGATGACAAAACTCGCGAGACCCCTTACTCTGGAGTGTATCGTCTTTCCAAGGATGGCAAGGTCACTCTCATTGATGACAAGTTGGAGCGCCCTAACGGCATTGCTTTGTCCCCCGATCATAAAACGCTCTACGTCGCGAACTCGCACGACACAAACGCCATCTGGATGGCATACGAACTCAATGGAGACGGCACAGTGAAAAGCAAACGTGTCTTCAAGGATGTCACTAAGCTGGTGGGCACTCGCAAAGGCATGCCTGATGGCCTCAAGGTGGATGATAACGGCTATATTTTCGCCACCGCACCCGGCGGCGTGTGGGTTTTTGATCCGAAGGGCAAACATTTAGGAACGATCGTTACCAAGGAATTCGCGAGCAACGTAGCATTTGGCGCCGACCAGAAAACGCTCTACATCACAGCTGACATGCTGTTGTTGAGGGTGAAATTGAGATAGCAGCCAACAAAAAACCCCGGTCACCGTGAGGCAACCGGGGTTTGTGATTTTTTGCGTTTAGAATTTCGAATTTAAAACTTCGAACTTTCTTGCGCAGCAAGACATTACATCATGCCGCCCATTCCACCCATGCCGTGGTCGTGACCATGATCGGCACCGGCTTCTTCCTTCTCGGGGAGGTCTGTGATGAGACACTCGGTGGTGAGCAGGAGTCCGGAAATGGAAGCTGCGTTCTGGAGTGCGGAGCGTGTGACTTTTGTTGGGTCAACGACACCGTCCTTGATGAGGTCAGTGTATTCGCCAGTAGCGACGTTGTAACCTTCGCTTCCAGAGGCATTCTTAACGTGCTCAACGATGAGTGCACCTTCGAGGCCTGCGTTAGCGGCAAGCTGGCGAAGTGGAGACTCAACTGCGCGAGCAACGATGCCTGCACCTGTTTCCTCATCGCCTGAGAGGCCGAGGTCACCGATGTTAGCTTGTGCACGGATGAGGGCTGTTCCACCACCGGGGACGATGCCTTCTTCAACGGCAGCGCGGGTTGCGTGAAGGGCGTCTTCAACGCGAGCCTTCTTCTCCTTCATCTCGGTCTCTGTAGCTGCACCGACGTTGATGACAGCAACACCGCCTGCGAGCTTAGCAAGACGCTCCTGGAGCTTCTCGCGATCGTAGTCGGATGATGTCTCGTCGATCTGCTTGCGGATCTGGTTCACGCGGCCGGTGATGGCTTCACTTCCACCTTCGCCTTCAACGATGGTTGTTGCGTCTTTGCTAATGGTAATGCGCTTGGCTGAACCAAGGTCTTCGAGTTCAACATTCTCAAGCTTAATACCGAGGTCTTCAGTGATGACCTTACCACCTGTGAGGATGGCGATGTCTTCGAGCATGGCCTTACGGCGATCACCGAAGCCAGGTGCCTTCACAGCAGCCACGTTGAGTGTGCCGCGGAGCTTGTTGACCACGAGAGCAGCAAGTGCCTCGCCTTCAACGTCTTCAGCGATGATGAGGAGTGGCTTGCCAGTCTTGGCAGCTTTTTCCAGAAGTGGCAGCAGATCCTTGAGATTGCTGATCTTCTTCTCGTTGATGAGGATGAGAGCGTCATCGAGTGATGCTTCCATGGACTCGGAATCGGTCACGAAGTATGGGCTGAGGTAGCCTTTATCGAACTGCATTCCCTCAACAACGTCCAGAGTAGTCTCGATACCTTTGGCTTCTTCAACAGTGATGGTACCGTCTTTTCCTACCTTGTCCATTGCCTCGGCGATGATGCCACCGATTTCCTGATCCCAGTTTGCAGAAACAGTGGCGACCTGAGCGATCTCCTTGGTGTCGTTGACGGGGTTAGAGATCTCGTGAAGCTGTGCCACGATGGCCTCTGAGGCCTTCATGATACCACGCTGGAGTGAGATTGGGTTAGCACCGGCTGTGACGTTACGGAGGCCTTCTTTGTAGATGGACTCGGCAAGCACTGTAGCAGTGGTTGTTCCGTCACCGGCGATGTCAGATGTCTTGGAGGATACCTCACGAATGAGCTGGGCGCCCATGTTCTCGTAAGGACACTCAAGCTCGATTTCCTTGGCAACAGAAACACCGTCCTTGGTGACTGTTGGGGAACCGAACTTCTTGTCGAGGATTACGTTACGTCCTGCAGGCCCGAGGGTTGCTTTGACGGCACGTGCGAGCTTTTCCACACCACGCAGGAGTTCCTGGCGAGCTGCTTCGTCGAATTGTAATTGTTTAGCCATGATTTTTGTTAATTAGTTAAGTTGTTAGTTAGTTGATTAGCTTACGATGCCGAGGATGTCGGACTCTGAGAGGATGAGCAGGTCTTCCCCGTCCACCTTGACGTCAGTGCCGCCATACTTGGAAATGAGAACTTTATCGCCCACCTTGACAGCGAACTCGATGGTCTTGCCATCTTCATCCGTTCCGCCAGTTCCAAGGGAAACGACTTCCGCTTCTTGTGGTTTTTCTTGAGCCGAGTCCGGGAGAACGATTCCTCCTGCACTGACTGCTTCTGCTTCGAGGCGCTTCACGAGGACGCGCTGTCCGATTGGTGTTATGTTAGCCATAGTTTTGTTTTAGTTTGGTTGGTTTGTTAAAGATCCGCCCGGTCAACCGTGACTGGGCGGATCAGAGATGTTTTGTTAGTCTTCGACGACTTCTGCATCGACGACTTTGCCTTTTGCTTGCTTGGGCTCAGATGGTTTTTCATCACTCGACTCTGGGGCCGCTCCACCCATGTCGGGCATCGGGCCACCAGCTCCGCCTGCCGCACCTGCTGCCTGAGCAGCTTGAGCGAGCTCTTGGAGGGATGCCTCAAGTTCCGCGACGCTGGACTTGATTTGGTCAGCGTCGTCGGCTTTGAGAGCTTCCTTGACGGCCTCAATCTTGGTTTCGATGCCGGACTTGAGTTCAGCAGGGAGCTGATCACCAAGCTCGCTGAGTTGTTTCTCAACCTGATTGACGAGATTCTCGGCGTTGTTCTTGGTCTCAATGACTTCGGCACGCTTCTTGTCTTCCTCGGCGTGAGTTTCAGCATCGCGCTTGGCCTTCTCAATTTCCTCATCGGAGAGTCCACTTGAGCCCTCGATGGAAATTTTCTGTTCCTTACCAGAGTTCTTATCTTTCGCAGAAACGTGAAGGATTCCGTTGGCATCGATGTCAAAAGTGACTTCGATCTGAGGCGTGCCACGCGGAGCAGGCTCGATACCGGAGAGCTGGAAGTTTCCTAACAGCTTGTTATCAGCAAACATCTTGCGTTCACCCTGGCAGATACGAATGTCAACCGCGGGTTGGTTGTCAGCTGCGGTAGAGAATGTCTGGGACTTCTTCGCTGGGATCGTAGTATTACGCTCAATCATGGGCGTGGCAATCTGTCCCATCGTCTCGATAGAGAGGCTGAGAGGAGTCACATCAAGCAGTAGCACGTCA
The DNA here is from genome assembly GCA_045106535.1 of Akkermansiaceae bacterium. GTDB lineage: Bacteria > Verrucomicrobiota > Verrucomicrobiia > Verrucomicrobiales > Akkermansiaceae > Oceaniferula. The sequence goes on from JBGCEU010000019.1 coordinate 8,720, forward strand.
TTGACGTCGCCTTGTAGGACACCGCCTTGGATGGATGCACCGATAGCGACCACTTCGTCAGGGTTCACGCCTTTATGAGGTTCTTTTCCTGCGAGTTCGGCAGCAATTTCCTGCACCTTCGGCATGCGGGTCATACCACCGACCAAGACAAGCTCGTCAATTTCGCTAGCGGAGACCCCTGCTTCCTTGAGGCAGTCGAGAACCGGTTTCTTAGTGCGATCAAAAAGACTATCAGCAATCTGCTCCAGCTTACTACGGGAGATAGACGTCTGGATGTGCTTGGGTCCATTCTGATCTGCGGTGATGAATGGAAGGTTGATCTCATAGCTCTGTGAAGAACTGAGAGCGATCTTCGCTTTTTCCGCCTCTTCCTTAATACGCTGAAGAGCGTCTGGCTGGCCTGAGAGGTCAATACCTTCGGAGGATTTGAATTCGGCGACAATCCAGTTGATGATTGCCTTGTCCCAATCGTCACCACCCAGCTGGGTGTCACCGTCGGTCGCAAGAACTTCAAAAACGCCGTCCCCGATTTCAAGAACAGAGATATCAAAAGTTCCACCACCGAGGTCATAGACGGCAATCTTCTCGTCAGATTTTTTATCGAGTCCGTAGGCAAGTGACGCTGCAGTAGGCTCGTTAATGATGCGGCGCACCTTCAGACCTGCGATTTCTCCTGCTGCCTTGGTGGCATTACGCTGGGAGTCATTGAAGTAGGCGGGTACGGTGATGACAGCTTCGGTAATGGTTTCGCCAAGCTTGGACTCGGCATCTGCCTTGAGTTTACCCAGAATCATCGCGGAGATTTCCTGAGGAGAGTAAACCTTAGTCTCACCTCCATCTTCGACCTCTACGTGGGCGTCGCCGTTATCTGCCGCAACAACTTTGTAGGGCAGCTGCTTGTCGTCCTCGCTTAGCTCGGAAAATTTACGCCCGATAAGACGTTTCGCCGAAAAGACGGTGTTTTTGGGGTTAGTAACAGCCTGACGTTTTGCTGCCTGGCCAACGAGTCGCTCACCACTTTTTGTGAATGCTACGACTGACGGTGTTGTGCGTGCGCCTTCGGAGTTTTCGAGCACCTGAGGCTCCCCGCCGTCCATCACTGCCATGCAGGAGTTGGTGGTTCCAAGGTCGATTCCTAGTATTTTTGCCATGATTATTGGTTCCTTTCTGGGTTTGTTTTTGAAATGTATCGGTAAGCTCAATGCGTTACCTTGCTTTCTTTTTGCATTCTTTATGCCAGCATAAAAAAACACATTTAACCTACTCTTTTTAAGCCACTTAAAAAAAATCTATTTCTTAAACATCGAAATACCGCGTCAAATAGTGACAAAATGACACTGCAAAAAAGGAGGAGAGCGCGACAACTTTACGCGCTCTGGCAGTTGTTTTCACCCAAAATAGAGAACTCTTTAACAAGAAAACAAATCGGGAAAATTAATCTTCCAGCGGATTTTCCTCGTTAGAAGTTTTGAGCTTAATCGAAAGCTTTGGAGAAAACTTCTTTTTGGGCAAGCTGGCATCAGGAAACTCTGATGCTGATACATCTTCCCAACGCCTGTTTCTGCGCGCATAGAGTTCGGGAGAAGCACTACGATGATAATGCCTCAGCTTAGCCTTGAATGGACCAGGCGATTTTTTATTATTCTTATCTTGCACAGGCAGAATTACTTAAACGCTTGTATGATGCCTACCTAAAAATCACGATCAAGTCAAAAAATTACGATAAAAAACAAAAACGAGCCACTGCATCACTGCAGTGGCTCGTAAAGATTAGTTGTTTCAGGTAAAACTGGATAGAAAATCGAACGCTCAATTATTTAGCGTAATCAATAGTCGGTGCTGGGACGTCATTAAAATGTGGTAATGGACGCAATTTAGGAGGACGCTCCTCACCCGTGCAGCAACCACAAGATGAAAGGGCAACACCACCAGCAATGGTGGCCAAGATAGTAAGAATTCTGAATGTTTTCATAAGTCAAATAATTGGGATAACAGGTGTGTTTATGATTCTTGCGGATCAAAGGCAAGAAAAAAGGTAGGTCGAGTAAACTCGACCTACCTTATCAATAAATGATAATCTAAGTCTAGATGTTACTTACCAACCTCTACTGGAGGTGCTGGAGGAACAACTGGATCAGGCTGGGAGCCACAAGATGCACTGAGAGCGATACCTGCAGCAGCGGCAAGAATGATTGCAATTTTCATAGTAGTATTAGTTTGTTTGGGTTTCTTGTTAAACGAGATTAGCAATCGCGCTTACTTGGTCGGTGGAATGACAACTGGTGGCTCAGGAGCTTTCTGGCAGCAGGATGCACTAACCATGACACCACATGCAGCGGCGACGATCGCGATAATTTTGACGAATTTCATAATGTTGTTTTTGTTTTTTGTTTTATCAGTTTCGATAATGATCAACTAGCCACATGTGGTAGCTGATAGGTGTGATGCTATAATGTGAATGGTGACATGCAAGATGTAAAATGCTAAAATTCCGTCATGCACGTGATCTCTACCTTTTCTCGATAGCAACCATTGTGATATCATCCATTTGAGGCTGATCGCCTGCAAAATCGACAACCGCTTTTTTCAGCGATTCGACTACGACGCTGGCACCCATGGGGGCTGACTTGATAAACTCTTTCTCCATACGTTCTTTGCCGAATTCATTATCGTCATCATCCACTGCCTCACAGATTCCGTCTGTGTAGAGTAAGAGACAATCTCCAGAGTGCATGACCAGATCCATATCCTTAGTGACACGTTCAAAAACATCGCCCTCGTCAATTCCAAGAGCTACCCCTGGTGGCTTGATGAACTCTACAGCACCGGTTCCACTACGGAACATCAGCGGCGGGTCATGCCCAGCTCTAGCCAAGCGTATGTTACCCTCCTCACCGTCAATGGTAAGGCATAGCAAACTCACAAACATGTCCTCCCTAACATCAGGAAAGAGGTTTCGATTAACTTGTGCCAGGGCTATAGAGGGAGAACTCGTAGTTTGCGCAGTGAGTCTCAGTAGGCTGCGGCACATAGCCATCAGTAAGCCTGCTGGCACTCCCTTACCCGTCACGTCAGCAATAACGAGCCCCCATTTTTCATCGGGCATTTGCATGTAGTCAAAATAGTCACCACTGATCATGCGTGCCGGAGTATTGCTGCCAGCAACACGATACCCTGGGATACTAGGCTCCTTGTTAGGAAGGAGTATGTTTTGCACCTCACGTGCAGTTCTTAGTTCATCATCAATTTTACGTTTTTCGGTAAGTTCTTGGTGGATCATGGCATTCCCCATTGCAAATGATGACTGTTCCGATACAGATTTGAATACTTGGAAATCATTATCTGAAAACACACCGTCAGCGTGTTTTTTGACTATGGCGACAACACCTAGATCTCTATCCGCATGAAATAGCGGGGCGATAAGAGCTGAAAGATTTTCCTCATAGCGGACAAAAGCATCATGAAAAGATGCGTGATCTTTAACAGACGGGATGTGCATACACTCCCCTAGACTCAGTGCTGAGCCCAAGACTCCTTCATCAGCTGCTAATTTACTTAACCTTACGTGCCTGTCGATAGCACGGCTATCGTTTTTTGAGCGTTTTAGGATTTCCACTGGAACACCAACGAGAGGTGGGCAGTTCTTGGTGATATACTTGGGGATCAAGTTTTTTCCGTCTTCGCTGAGGATGTACATTGCTCCACCAGTGGCATCAATCACCTCACAAAGACCTTCCACAATTTCCTTGTAGAGGAGCACAGGGCTGATGTCCTTATCGATGACAGAACCGAGATGATGCAAAAAATCAAACATTCGCATTTCCTCACCAAGAATGCTGTCTCGCTCATTCTCGATACTGGATAGACGCGAAGAAACCCGATTTAAGACAAGCAAGAGAACCGCCAGCAGCAAGCAGCTAACTGCAGCCAACACATAAACTAAAGTCTGCATAAAAAACTTACTTCTGCTCGACTAAAGGGCTCGAATTTTGATGCAAATGTCACAGCTCTAGATTTGGCAACTTGGATAGGTGACTACCCTTCGGTCGACTCCTTAGCTTTTACTTCAGCTTCAAGAAATTCGAGCACTGTTCCGAATTTCTCGGTGTTCCTCCCATCGGCTTCACATAATTTTTTGTGAGCTTCCAAGACGTGTGGTGCTTTCTGGATTCCCTCGGAAGCCTCCTCACACGGCATAAGCTTACTTTCTAGCTCAGCGTCCTGATTTTTCCATTCAGCATTTTGTGGGTCGATGTCCATAAGGACATCAAGTCCCAGATCCTCCAGAGAGCTGCGGTTTCGGTCACCTGGGTTAGCTACATCCATTTTTCCATTTGGAAGCTTCGCTAGCTTCATTGCAATGCCCGCCATAGCCCCCATGAATGTGGAGTCCATACCTGTGCATTTTGATAGGTCGATAACGATGTGATCGACGCCCTGATCCAGCTCACTTTCAGCGTATCGCTTCATATGATGGCTGTTCAAGAAAGACCCCTTGCCTTCGCAGCGGATCCAGAAAAAATCGCCGTGGCGGCAGGTTGAAATTGAGTCTGTGGCACTCACTCTATAACAGAGGTGGTTAGTATCAGCGGAATAGTGTTACAGGTAACTCAAACCTTCCTCCAAGTCAACAAGAAGAGCGGTAATTCCGATTTTCATAAGATAGCTGATACGGATTATTTTACCTTGAAACGCGTCCCATGTGAGGAGCCTCTCACAATTGCGCTCAGATTGGAAGGCAGACGACCATCTGCAATCACAGTTTCCACACCAGCAGATACGGCGACCTCAACAGCCTTTAGTTTTGATTTCATCCCACCAATCGAAAATTTACCATGGTCTTCTCGCACCACGCCAAGCACGGTTGAGATGTCTTCCACGCTTTCGATCGTACTACCATCTCCCCTGAGTAATCCGTTAACTGTGCTGAACATAATCAATGCGCGCGCACTGAGTAGGGTCGCGACTTTTGCCGAGAGCATGTCATTGTCCCCCACCCTAAGCTCCTCAACAGCGACTGTATCGTTCTCATTAATGATCGGAATGATGCTTCCGTTACCTAGTAACCGCACAAGCGTATCAGACACATAACTGCTCCGCGCAGGGTCAGCGAGATCATCAGCCGACAGGAGAATCTGAGCGACGTTAAGCCGAAACTTCTGAAATAAATTCTCATAAGCATGCATCAGTCGTGTCTGCCCCACAGCTGCGCAGGCTTGCCGTGTAGATGTATCCTCTGGGTAACCATCTAAATTCAAAGCCGATACACCAGCGCCTACAGCACCGCTTGAAACCATGACACAGGGAACCCCCTCTGCGACAAGCTCAGATACTGCGGTGACCAGCCTAACAAGCGAAGCCTCATTCAACGTGCCATCCTCCGAATTGGTCAGGACGCCTGTTCCTATTTTGATGACGACTGTGTCCTCTGAGATCATAACTTAATTATCCACGCGCTGCGGCGACTCGAATTGCTTGGCAAATTGCCGGGAAAATCTGTTTTTTGCGACTCACAACACCTGGGGCTTGGAAAACGCCGTTGTCTTCTCTGGCAAATGGCAATGCTTCAATAATAGCCTCATCACCATTGGCAAGCAAAACACTGTGGTGACTGGTAATATCAGTGACAATTAGAAGAGCCAGGTCATAACCTTTAGTCGCGACAAGGCTATCCAGTGAATCTGCAAGTGCGTGGTGATTACTCTCAAATAAAGCTAACCCACATTCTTCCACATGCGATATGCTGATTTTGGCTCCGTTTTCCTCAAAAACCTTGCGGTCAGCACGAATAGCTTCATCAGCTGTGTTATGGGCAAGCAGAGAACCTGAAGCAAAGAAGTCTAGTGTGAACTGATGGGCATCAACACCCGCAATATCGCAAAGCAATGGCAATATTTCCCGATCCAAGTCCGATGTCGTAGGGGACGAAAGATTCAACGTATCAGACACAATACCGGCGATAAGACAAAGGGCTATGCCTTGGGATATTTCAATTCCCTTGTATCTGTATTCTCTGGCGACAAGAGTGCATGTTGAACCTACTGGCTCGTTCAAGTAACGTATAGGTTCTCGGGAAATTAGATCACCTGCGAGACGGTGGTGATCTATCACTTCAATGACCTCTGCCTCCTCAACACCGCAAATTGCCTGAGAATACTCGTTGTGATCAACGAGCACGAGACGAATACGTGGAGGATCTATCAAATCAGATTTAGAAATAACACCTACAAGCCGGTCGTCCCCCGGATCGATCACAGGAAAGAGGTTTTGCTTTTGCTGAGCCAGCATATCGCGGACTGATGTGATTGGATCATCAGCGAGAAGTTGAACCATGTCGTCATCAAGTGCGTGATTCACCATCCTCGAGCATCGAATAAGCTTGGAAACTGTCGCCGTATCTTGCTGGCATACGAGAATGATAGTTTCATTTTCCAAAGCCAAATCGACAAGATCATCGCTAACGTCAAATCCCCCAGTGACAACAAGCATACCCACACCATGCTCAATTGCCGCTCGCTGAATGATCGGGCGGTCGCCACAAACGACAACATATGATTCCACATCACCTTTCTCCGTGGCCAATTTGAGCCTCCGGTTCACAGCTTCGATACTTGAAGCTCCGACCAAAAGGACGACCTCTTTCTCACCAGATCGTACAGGAGCACCCGCAGCCCGAGCATTGAGAGTTTCAGCCATTTTCTCGGGGCAAGCAAACATTCTCCTAACCGATTCTGGGTTAGTATCGATCGGCATGAGTAGCTGCAGAAGATCCAGATACTTCAGCAAGCCCTTCAGTTTACCATCTTGATCTAATACAGGTAGGCTCCTCACACCCTTATCTAGCATGACCTGATAGGCTGTTAAAAAAGTTGAGTCCTCCTGCACACTAACCACCTCCTTCCGGCAAATCATTTCAGCAGTCACCGATACATCATCGAGCAGAAGAGGCCGTGACATCCGTGCTTTTTCTAGCACCCAATCAGTACGGGCTGGCACCGGGCCACAGCGAGCCGAACGCACATGCTCTTGCCCCTGAGAGCGCAGCAATTCCGCGTAGCCGATAGCTGAGCAAATTGCATCTGTATCAGGATTTTTATGCCCTATCACGTAGAGCGGCATATTTGGAGAGTCTGGCATGGGTAACAGAGGTGTAGACTTCCTTAGTGGAGTGGTTTTGGCAATGCCGAGGTTCAGCAATGTCGCAAAAATTTCGACGATTGTTTTGAGGCTGCCTTAAAATGCATTCACTACGACATTCACGTCAAGAAGCTGCTTTTCCTCAAGAATAACCTCCACAACATCAAATCGCCAGGGGACATCCCTTCTACCTAACAACTGCAGCCAAGAATTTGCGCCCCTTTCGATCAATTCCTCCTTCGGGGCATCAACCGCATCTAATGGCCTACCGTGGCCACGGCGGGTTCTTGTTTTGACCTCAACAAAGCTCAAGGTGTCGCGATCACGAGCGACAATGTCAACCTCTCCACCCTTCGGGCCGCGGTAATTCCTAAACAGAATCTTCCGCCCATGAGCTTTCAGGTGGGCGCAGGCAATTCGTTCGCCAATTTCACCAATTTCTATCCTACTCAGCCTATTTCCATCACGCCCTACAAGGCAGACTGGTGAGCAGAGCATGCGGCTGATGTGCCGATAGTAAAATGACACAGCAGCTCGCATAGATTTATCTCGTTAAGACTATTCGTCTTCGTACTTCTTATGGCCCTCTTTTTTGAGTGCCTTCCAGGACTTCGTAGCAGCCTCGATTTTGGCTGGATCTTGCTCTAAGTAGGCAAGCTCAAGCTCACATAGAGCCGCGTAGTTAAGCCCCATGAGACGGCGGTAATCAGCCAGAGCTTTCTCTTTTTCCAGACCATCTTTCATGTCCTTGAGCATCGCTGGAGTGAACTCCATACCCTGACGGATACCATCCGCAGCAGTGCGCGCGGCTTTCGCCCCACCAGCCCAATCGTCTTTAGGAAGCTTGCGTAGCGCCTTGAGAGCCTTACTTGCCTGTGACATCGATTTGGCCAGTGGCGTATCGTCGTCATCTGCCAAAGCAGGTTGGCTTAAGAAAATTCCCGCAGTTAATACGGGGAGAACCAGCAATCGGAATAAGGAATTTAATTTCATCGGAGACAAATACACACCCGATCACCCGATCTGTCAATTATCAGAGTCATTCGTAGTGACAGCAAGACTCGACAAGCCCCCCGCTCACTCGCTACAAATCCCCCACAGCAAACCCTCTTAAATGGCAAAGGAAAAAAAACTCACCCCGATGATGGCGCAGTATCAGGCGATGCGACGCTCTCTACCCGATGACATCCTGCTGTTCTACCGCCTCGGAGACTTCTACGAAATGTTTTTTGAGGATGCCAAGGTAGCTGCCGAAATCCTCAATGTAGCACTCACCAAGAGGAATGACATTCCCATGTGTGGAGTACCGCACCACGCCGCCCAGGGATACATTGCCAAGGTGATCCAAGCGGGAAAACGTATTGCCATCGCCGAGCAAACCACTGCGCCCGAGCCGGGCAAAATCGTCGAGCGCGAAATCGCCCAGATCATTTCCGCTGGCACGGTGGATGACATGACCTTGTTAGACGACACCCGCCATAACTACCTCGCCGCCGTCTATCATTCGGGGAAAAACTGGGGGCTGGCCTGCGCAGACCACTCCACAGGTGAGTTTACCGTCGCCGAGTATCCTAACAAGGAGGCTCTGCAAGACGCACTTCAAAGACTTGCCCCGAAGGAACTAATCATACCGGACGATCAGCTCAGCGCCCTCGGTGACCTACGCGGCTGCCTACCTTACGATGGTTATGCTTTCCTAACTGATCAGGCACGACACGCACTCTGTGATCACTTCAAGGTGAAATCACTACGTGGCTTTGGCTGCGATGACCTCACATGCGCTGTTTCAGCCGCTGGTGGTATTTTACACTACCTCGCCTACCAGCTGCGCCGATCATGCGACCACTTACGCACGCTCTCGGTTAGAAATGATGCCGCGCACGTGCTGATCGATTCCTCATCGCAGCGTAACCTCGATTTGGTAGACTCACCAACTGGCAGGCAACATTCCTTGTTAGGAGCGCTCGACCGCACAGCCACGCCGATGGGCGCACGCAAGCTGCGCGACTGGATCCTGCACCCGCTACGTGACCTCACCGCCTTGACTGCACGGCAAGACATGATTGCCGCATTTCTTGCAGAGCCGTTCCTTCTTGGGCAGTGCCGTGAACAACTCAAAGGCATCCGCGATATTGAGCGCACCACGTCCCGGCTTTCGCAAAATTCCGGTAATGCCCGTGACTTGCTGTCGCTATTCACATCGCTAAAAAAGATTCCTGATCTCAAGAGCCACTTGGAAGCACTCGCCGAGCATCTGCCGGGATCCGATTTCCACTCTGAGCTCGAAAGCCGACTCCACACCTTTCCAGATTTAACAGACCTCTTCGAACGCGCCTTGGCCGATGAGCCACCAGCCAATACAAAGGAAGGTGGCATCATCCGGGACGGCTTCAATGCCGAGCTTGACGAACTCCGCTCTGCATCCAGCAGCGGCAAACAATGGCTGGCCGAACTGCAAGAAAGCGAACGTAAACGTACCGGCATCGACACCCTGAAAATTAAGTTCAACAACGTCTTTGGCTATTTCCTCGAAGTCACCAAAGCCAAGGTCGATTTAGTGCCAGACGATTACCAGCGCAAGCAGACCATGGCAAATGCCGAGCGCTATATCACGCCCGAGCTTAAAGAGATGGAGAACAAAATCCTCGGAGCCGATGAGCGCGCCAAGCAGCTTGAATACGAGGAGTTCATCAAACTACGGCAAGCGGTTGCCGATGACATTGACCGACTCCAGCAATGCGCAGACGCCCTCGCCACACTCGATGTTTTAATCGGCCTTGCCGAACTAGCACAACTTCACCAGCACTCGCGCCCCGTGTTAGACGGCTCACGTGATCTGGAAATCACCAATGGTCGCCACCCCGTGTTAGAGCAAACCATGGTTGAGGAGAAGTTTGTTCCCAACGATACCGAAATCGCGGCTGACACCGCGCGTCTCATCCTCATCACAGGCCCTAACATGGCAGGTAAGTCCACCTACATTCGCCAAGTCGCCCTGATCGCACTCATGGCACAAATCGGTGCCTACGTGCCTGCGGAAAAAGCGCGTATCGGCATTGTGGATCGCATTTTCTGCCGGGTCGGCGCGTCTGACGATCTCACATCAGGCCAGTCAACGTTTATGGTAGAGATGAATGAAACCTCACTCATCATCAATAACGCGACTGAGCACTCACTGGTCATCCTTGATGAAATTGGCCGTGGCACCGCGACATTTGACGGTCTTTCCATCGCTTGGTCAGTCGCCGAGCACTTGCACGACACTATTAAGGCTCGCACACTCTTCGCCACTCACTACCACGAACTAACAGACCTTTCGCGGAGCAAGGAAGCGGTCGAAAACTACAACGTCGCCGTTAGAGAGTGGAATGACGACATCATTTTCCTGCGTAAAATTCTCCCCGGCACCGCCGACAAATCCTACGGCATCCAGGTCGCCCGACTCGCGGGCCTGCCCCCTGCCATCATCGATCGCGCCAAAGATATCCTCTCCCACCTGGAAATGAACTCCACGCGCCCCGAAGCCAAAGGAAAGCCGAAGGCAAAGAACACACGCGATAACAACATGCCAGAAACCGACTCGCCACAAATGGATCTATTTGGGTGAAGGCTTTTTGATGTATCGCCACTCCCCCCTCAAAAAACTACTCGGCCTTCGCGGCATCGGCTATTTTTTTAAGACGCGCCACGATTTCGGGGTGCTTTTCGGCCAAGTTAGTTTTTTCTCCCAGATCTTTTTCAAGATGGTAGAGTTCTGTCTTGCCTGAACCATGATCCAGATTGGCCATGCTAAATTTTTTCTTGAGATCAGGTAAGCGGAGTTTCCACGGCCCCTTGCGAACAGCTTGAAGCTCGCCGCCATGGTAATACAGAAAACTTTCGCGGGCTCCTGCCACGTTCTTACCCAACCAGAGAGCTTTCTGGTCTACACCATCGATGACTCGATCCGTGGGGACTTTATCGGATGCATTGGCCATCGCTGCAAAAGTCGGCAGCACATCAAGCGAGGAAACAATTGCATCGCTTTTCTTCCCAGCAGGCACTTGCCCCGGCCAACGTACGATCCCAGGCACGCGGATGCCGCCTTCCCACGTTGTACCTTTCGCACCACGCAATGGCCCAGCAGTTCCCCATGGAATTTCCGGGCCTCTCGTCCACTCGACGTAAGTCTCGTTTTTTTTATGCTGTCGGTTATGATCGTTTGACCATGGACCATTATCAGAGAGAAACAAAACCACTGTATTTTCAGCCAGACCAAGCTCATCGAGTTTTTTAAGAAGACGTCCAATCTCGTAATCAAGCTCAACAAGAGTATCGGCATACAATCCCTTCCCTGTGCTATTACGAAATTTGGGTGAGGCATCAATGACCACATGCATCATCGTATGTGCTAGGTACAGAAAAAATGGCTCCTCATTGTGCTTTTCAAGAAACTCGATACTCTTGTTAGTGTAGAGACGAGTTAGACCTGCCATATCCTCGGTAGTTTCTAGTTTTTTACGATTATCATATAGCGTGACCTTGTTACGATCATTTGCACCCAAAGCTCCATAATAATGATCGAAGCCCTGAGAATTTGGCACCAGCTTTTCCTGATACCTACGCTTGGACATATCCCATTTACCAAAACATCCTGTGGTGTAGCCTGCCTTTTTAAGTAACTCCGCAATCGTTACTTCTTCAGCATTCGTTTGCCAGCCACCGCCGACACGATGTGGATAGCGCCCGGTCATCAGGGCACCGCGTGATGGTCCACAAACTGTCTGAGCATAAAATGAAGTGAAGCGTGTGCCTTGTTCAGCTAGCTTGTCGATGTGTGGTGTCTTCACTTCCTTATTACCATAACAGCTCAGATCACCGTAACCCATGTCATCAATGAAGATGATGAGAAAATTCGGGCGTTTTTGCTCAGCTAAGGCAGAACCAAGCACTGTGGAACATAAGAGTATCCAGATTGAAAATAGTTTCATATGTACTGTGTAAGCGGTCGCCAGTATTGTAGGATGTTGCCAACAATCAACAGTCAAATCACCCCAGTGCCATCATGTTTGATAGCCTCTTTATCAAGCTCACTTAAGCGCATCGTCAGCACGTGCCGCCGTGGTTTCCATTTTTGCGAGAATCGAAGTGAGTTGGTTGCAGCTATGGATATGTTGGGTGAGCAAATTCGCAAATGGACGCCGCACCGAAACCGTGTGGAGCGACAATGCCGTTTTGCTTTAAATCGGTGCTTTGTGCTCGGCTAAAATGAAAAACGAGCAACCCTGCGTATTGATTCTGGGATCAAGGCCCGAGGTATATTTCAGTCCGCGCGAAACGGTTAGACGGATGTGCACCTTGCCCGTCATATGGTTCGCTGTAGGCTTTACGCTGATATTGACGATGAGATCGGCATTTGTCGGATTGTAAGCCTAAAGCATGATTTAATCTTTCCAGTCTAAGCCTTCAGCAATGGGTGAGAGAAGCTCGTGCCCGTTTTTCGTGACCAGCACCATATCCTCGATCCGCACGCCTCCAATTGCCGATGAATAGAGCCCAGGCTCTACCGTGAACACTTCCTTTGCAAAAATTTCACCTCCACCGTGGTCGAGCAAAATTGGCTCGTGAACTTCCAGGCCAATTCCATGACCTGTGCCGTGGCACATGGTCGCATTCTTCGCCCCATGCCTTGCATCACCGCGGAGCATAGAGAAGCCATCAGATTCGATTACCTCAGATACGGCAAGATGCACCGCCTCACCTGTCGTCCCCGCCCTCAACGCCGCACAGCCTGCCGCCTTTGCTTTGCAGACCGTGGCATGCATTTTGACAAACTCATCCGATGGCGTTCCGTTCACCACGGTGCGCGTCATATCACCATGATAGCGTGTTACATTATCCATCGGAAAAATGTCAACGATCACTGGCTGATCGACTTTGAGAGTCCCTTCGCCGAAATGATGGCAGTCAGCCACGTGAGGAATCGTCACCACAATGGAATCATGGTGGTTAGAGAAATTTCGCTCTAGTAAAAATGCTGTAATCATCGCCCGCATACGCTCGGATGTTAGGTCAGAGCCTTCATGCTGAAGAACTGCATCGCGATTAGGTGTGGCATTGGCAATCGTTGAGCACGCATAGGTGACGGCCTCACCCGTCACTTTCTGCGCGTGCCGGAGGTGTTCTATTTCATCTGCCTGCTTAATCCGCCGCTCTTGGGTGCCGAAACCCTCTGAATACTCGATAGCAATTCCAGCCTGCTGGATAAAATGGGCATAGAGATAAGGCAGTGTGCGATCTACAGTGACCACTTTTTCACCTGCTTGCCGAAGACACTCCGCAGTTGCTTGAGCCAACGCCGTATCACGATCGCCAGACAAACCACCGTCCGGTTCGAAATCTGCCGCGCAGCAAATTTGATCCGCTCGAACCACTTTCCTCGCCCGATCCATCTCAAGATCACGCACAAGGTAAGTCGATTGGCCATTCCCAAAATCAATGATCACGGATGCATCAGGGGCAAGAAACCTAATCCGATGAAACAGCGTAGCGTTTTTAGCTGCGATCCCCGCCAGTAACGTTGTCTTCTTTGAACTCACGGCAGATAAAAGAGCACGGCACTCATGATCCGACAAGTGTATTGCTCAACTTCGAATCTCAAGCTGCCTTTGAATTATTTCTCTTTCGCAAACACCTCATGCTTCTTGTTGCCTCCTGAAACAAGGTAAGCAATAAGATCCTTCACCTCATCCTCATTCATTCCATAGATCATCCCAGGAGGCATAAGTGACTGTTGGGAGGGCTCAATTTTAACCACATCAGCGGCGGGTTTTTTTGTGACTGCTGAGAGATCAAACGGGTTACTGGCAATAGCGATCTCCTTATCATTTTTGTAAATAAGCCGACCATACATCGAGCCTCCTCCTTTCAAAGTCACCATACTTGCCTGGTACTGCTCTGAAATAGATTCGCTCGGCTTGAGTATGGCCACCAGCATATCACGAATAGCAAAGCGGTTCCCGACTGATCCAAGATCGGGTCCTGAATAACCGCCATTGCCAGAAAATCTGTGACAGGCGATGCACCTGCCCGCTTCATACATCTTTTTCCCGTTAGAATAATCGCGCCCGGTCAAGGGCTTTTCGAAATGTTCCATCGCTGTCTCAACCGTCCATGCCTTCCCCGGCCCTTTGGGCATTGGCAATTTGCTGAGATCAAACTTCGCAACCTCACCTAACAAATAGGAAACAGATGCTTTTTTGTCCTCAGGCAAATGATCTATCGCATCTTGTCGGATCGCACGGATGTATCCGGCGAAGCTCTTACCTCCCCCTTTCTCTAGAGTCTCATTCAGCCAGCGGAAGTAGTATTTCCTATCATCAAGTGACCAGCCAGACTTCACCCTCCTCAAGCAGTAGGCATAGTGGATATTACGGCTGTTTGGGGTATCACTCATTGCCGCGAGTATTTCTTTACCATAGACACTACGTTCTAACATTTTCTTATCGTAAGCCATCGTCTTAGTCTGAGTCGACTTCATCAGCTTGATAGTTTTCGCGACCACATTGGGAGCATCGAGATAGGACAGAACTCGGCATAGCTCAGCGTTCGTATTCTCGTCTTGAGTCGGATAGTGAGGATCCAGACTCTCGATTGCTGCCGCCGCGCTAGCTTCTGCGGGTTTCCCCTGACGAATGAAACACAGGGAATAGGCTCTGAGCAGCGCTAGTTGGTCAGTGTTCTCAAGCTTAGCAAAGGAGAGACTATTAAGACGTTCCATGATGGCTCCTCCTAACTCAGCACCACTATGCCGGGAGAGCGCAATCATCGCGTATATGAGCTTTCTTGGCTCCTTCTCTTGAATAGCGAGGTTTTTCCACATCGGAACATCCTGATTTTCTATCGCAATGCGCGCAGCGTATCTGATACTGCGGTCGGCATGTCCCAGGTGCTGCCACGACTGTTTGATGACATTTTTGCCACCCGATTTTTCACGGTGAAACTTTTCCAGCGAGTGGCGCAAGTTACGCAGTTCCTGATTCTCAGTTAGCTGACGCACTTCGCCACCTTTATCCGCACCAACATAACGAATCCGATAAAGCTTGGACTCCGTATTTCGTCCTCCCGTTAGAAAATACATATGGCCGTCTGGCCCAAAGCGCATTGCCGTCATGTTCAGTGGATTACCGTGGAGAAATTCCGACTTTTTGCCTGTGTAGCTAGATCCCTTTTCCTCGAGTTTCACAGTATAGAGCGTTCCAAATGTCCAATCGCATACAAACAACTTGTCTTGGTAATACGTTGGGAAATTAGAGTGATGACCAAAGCTGATGCCGGTTGGCGAACCAGGACCGACATTCAACACGGATCCATTGCTATCGCCAAAATACTCCGGCCACTTGGCAGAGCCCGATCTCCAACCGAACTCACTCGCGGAGGTCACATGACATATCCGCGTGGGACGATACCATGGTGATCCCACGTCAAATTCCAAATCAGAGTCAAACGTGAATAGCTCACCCTCACGGTTGATTGCCAAGTCTACCGGATTACGGAAACCTGATGATATCATCGTCCAGTCACCACCGTCGGGAGATATGCGAGCGACCCAGCCTCCGGGAGCCTTGATAGAAACCGCATGCCCCATTTGATCGGGTATGGGCGATAGCAGTGAATCTTTTCCCCAAACTTGAGGTAGCAGACTCGGCACATCCTCGGGAATCCTTCCATAGTTACCACTCACCAAGTAAAGCCCCTTGCCATCCTCTGTTTTGATAATCGAGTGAGCCGAATGCTCGTAGCCCATCCGCAGACGCTTCAGTAGCTTAAACTCATCATATTGATCATCCCCGTCAGTGTCACGAATTCTGAACAAGCCCTTCATGGTCACCATATAGAGGCTATCGAAGGCATGTAAAAAGCCGAGAGCCCCACCGACACGGCGCTTACCCCAGTCGATAGGCTCATACGGGAAGCCTTTTAAACTTTCCACCATAAGTTTCTCTTCCGTCGAGCCAACTTTCGGAATCGTCACCCTGAAAACACCTTTGTCATCTTGATCAGAGACAATGAGACGGCCTTCAGGATCAAAAGCCATAGCGACCCACGAACCATGCTCTTTGGGTATCGAATACAATAGTTCAGCGTCAAAACCTTCTCTTAGCATGATGCCTGTATCGGCATCCTTGACGAGCGCAGGTTCATCAGCAGTCGCCAATCCTAGACCTAGAATCAATATGATGGGAAAATAACGGGTAAATGTATGCATAGAACTAGGCGATAAGGTAATCTCAAATACCGAGGTGGCAAGGTCTAACAAATCAGCAGAATCTGACCCTCCACTCAGTAGAACGGCACAAGGCATAAAAAACCCTGTCCATTTTCTTAATTCTGTTTAAAAAAATAAACCTATGACCTCGCCCATTGGCATACTCGACTCAGGCCTTGGTGGACTCTCTGTTCTCAATGAGGTGCGAAAAGTCTTACCTAACGAGTCGATCATCTACTTTGGTGATAGCGCGTGGTGCCCGTATGGTGTTCGCGAAGCACACGAAATTCAAAGGCGCGTATTTGAAGTCACTGATTTCCTGATAGAAAAAGGCTGTAAGCTCATCATCGTGGCGTGCAATTCCGCCACGATCGCCGCGGTTGAGGCACTTCGGGCAACGTACCCCCTGCCCTTTGTCGGTATGGAGCCGGGGGTCAAACCCGCCGCGGCACTCACAAAGTCGGGCACCGTTGGCGTGCTCGCAACAGAGGCATCTTTAGCGGGTGAAAAATTCCACCGCCTCGTAGACGCGCACGCTGGCGGCATCCGTGTCATCACTCGTCCGTGCCCAAATTTTGTCGAACTCGTGGAAGCGGGAGAGCTATCTGGTGATCGTGCACGCGGCATTGTTGAGGAGGAAACGTTACCCCTGATAGAAACTGGTGCGGATGTCCTTGTGTTAGGCTGCACCCACTACCCTTTTCTCCGACCGCTCATTAAGGAAGTCGCGGGCAGTGGCGTAACTATTCTCGACACCGGAGCCGCCGTTGCCAAGCAGGTAGCCAGCTTCTTACCTGCTGACAGCGGCAACGCGTCACCCAAATTCGAGATACACACCAGTGGTGACCTCGATCACCTTGGAGAAATCCTGCCCAAGCTTTGTCCTGACCTAACCGCTGATCTCTATCACCGTGACCTCGCATGAGATATATCTAGCTGCGAGTGACTGGCTAGCACTCGCCGAGAAGCACCGCCAGACAGCACGCCACTGGACAGCTCCATGCAGGCGTCGTAGAGCCTCGCGACAGAAGCACCCAGTATATGATTTCCTCTTTACCTACTATCCATTCTCTATGGGCCGGTTAGAGCAGTGGCATCCGGGGTTTGGCACAGCATTGGAACTGACCGGGAACCTCCCTGCCCCACTTCAAGGAAAACACTACAGTGTCTCAGAAAACACCGTCGCCCTCAATGCCGAGACTCTCTCAGAAAAACAAATCCAACGCATCAAGTGGATTCACAACATGCTTGTCCTTACCCAGTCCCGCGCCGGGAATTATGGCTGCCACGGCATGCATGAGTGGGCAATGGTCTACAGCGGTGCGGACATCCGCCACCGCGAATCTGCTCCGCTCCGTTTCTCACAGGAAGAAACCGACCGCATTGTCGAGTCCCTACCGATCGCTTGCAGCCACTTTGATGCCTATCGCTTTTTCAGCCCCGCTGCCCTCGAGTTCAACAAACTCCGCCCGACACTCTACACACGCGAACAGCACGAGCAACCTGCCTGCCTCCACACGAACATGGATCTCTACAAATGGGCGTCCAAGTGTATGCCGTGGGTAGGCAGCGAGCTACTCTGGAAAACATTCCTGTTAGCCTTGGAGGCAAGGGAACTGGACATGCGAGCTAGTCCCTATGATTTGAAAGAATATGGCTATAAGCCTCTAAAAATAGAAACTCCCGAAGGCCGCGCCGAGTATGAAGTAATGCAGCGAGCTATTGCTAAAAACGCCAGTCCATTGCGCCAAAATCTGATTGATCTACTTGCTGGAATCACAAAATAGCTAACATGCCGATCATCAGGCGTAATATTCATCAAAAAACTACTTGCGAGATGTGGAACTTGAAGCACTTTGCGAAGTATGTGTTTTTAATGACCTAAAAACATATTCCAAAACAAACCAAAAACCAAACAATATAGAACAATGAAAAAGTGCCTAATGATCCTATCCGCCATGTGTTTACTTCCTATCGGTGCCGCAGTTGCAGGCCCTGACTGCAAGACCAAATGCGCATCCAAAAAAGCCACCACTGTAGCCAAAAGCGATTGTGCCAAAGCAAAGTGCGATAAAGCCATGACCATTGCCAAGAAAGACTGTGATAAGTCTGAGTGCGACAAGGCGAAGTGCGACAAAGCAGCTGTCGTATCCACTGATTGCGATTACAACTACAAGTGCGAGAAGTCCATGACCAAGCTCTTCGTCAGCCACGACAAAAACAAGGACGGCAAGCTCTGCAAAGCTGAGTTCATGACTCTGGTGAAAGCCACCATGGGCAAGCAGTCAGATGCTAAAAACGATAAGGTCACTGCTGCTAACTAACAGCATAGCGTAGAAAAACTTACCAACCGCCTCTTCTTCGATATTCTCGAAGAGAGGCGGTTTTTTCATGCTCTGTGCTTGCCCAAGAGGCATCCAGGGCAGAGAGTCATCTCATCTTTCGTAAATTAAACAATGAAACGCCATTTCCTAACATTCCTATTCTGTCTGCTGCCGCTCGGCGCAGGAGCCAAGCCTCTCAACATCGTATTTATCCTTGCCGATGACCTTGGCTGGAAAGATCTCGG
>JBGCEU010000190.1:0-4074 GCA_045106535.1 Akkermansiaceae bacterium
TACCTCGAACATGCAATGACGGATCTTAATTTCTCAGCCAGAGCGCATGATCGAATTTTAAAAGTGGCGCGCACACTGGCTGACCTTGCAGGTTGTCAGGATATCGAATCAGGTCATATTCTTGAGGCGATCCAGTACCGCACGCTTGACCGAAAGCTATTGATGTAAATTTTTCCACCACCTAACTCATGCTAAAATATTTTTGTCTCGCACTTTTGTTAGCAACCGGCCTCCAAGCAGAGCCGCAAGCAGTGTCCGCTATCAGCTATAATATTCGTCAGGACACGAGGAGTGACAAGGGCTTACGCAACTGGGACGACCGAAAGAATAAGGTCACCGATTATTTGCTTAAGAAAAAAGTATCCATCATCGGCTTACAGGAAGTCAGACACAACCAGCTTCAGGATGTCAGCAAGGCATTGGTAAATTTTAACCATATCGGTGTGGGTCGCGACGACGGTAAAACGCGCGGTGAATACTCCCCTATTTTCTACGATACCAAAGTATGGACACCCGACCCGATCGAGCAGGGCACATTCTGGCTATCAGATACACCCAAAAAACCTAACAGCCGAACATGGGGTAACAGCCACACCCGCATCTGCACTTGGGCAAGGCTCACCCACATCAAAAGCCGCAAATCCATCTACGTTTATAACACGCACTGGGATCACATCAGCCAGCCCTCACGCGTGAAGTCAGCAGAACTTATTCTCCAAAAAATACGCAACCGCTCTCAGAAAAATGAACCATTCGTTCTCATGGGCGATTTCAATGCCACCACAGACAACCAGGCGGTTAAAACTCTTCTAACCTCCGGCATCATGACCGATGCCGGAGAAAAACAGTTCAAAACATCAAGCAAATGGGAGGCCTCACTGGTGCAAGGTCTACGCATCGACCATATATTCACATCCCATCACTGGAAAAATTTATCCGTCACCGTAGAATCCAACGGCGACCCCGAGGGTAACGCGGCATCTGATCATCACCCAGTCGTGCTGAACCCAACTCCATAGACGGTGTGATGAAACCCACCCTAATGCTCTTGGTGACCACGCATGTATTGGCGCTTGTAGCGGGTGGACTGCTCCACTTTCTGACTGTTAGAAAATCAACTGAAGACAAACCGCCTTCTCCTATCCGAACATCACAACGTGCGCAGGCACGCTCTACAGCTGACATACAGAAGTCTCTCACCAGAAGGATCAGAGACCATGCTGAGGAGGACAGAAAGTGGAACGAGGATTGGGATCAACTCAAATCCATCAGGCAACTCGGCCAAGAGGCTATTCGACTTCAACCTCAACTTGATCGTGCACACGAAGTCGAATTCCGCAGATTCACGGCACTTGCCGATACATATAAAACCACCACCAATCTCAACCCCGCTATTAGCACTGCCCTGGTTGCCAATGATGATGATGCAGCCGCTGCGATATTTCTGGAGCTACATCGGCGTGACCCCGACTTGGCTTACGATGCCATGGCGGCGCGGGAATCGTTGCTCAATGGGGAAACGAGCTATCCCATTTTCCTCCACTTGCCTGATAAGGAATTACTATCGGAGGCTTTGAGGAAAGATCGGCATGAAAATTTCAGCGATACCATCCTATACAACTTAGCCAGAAAATACGGCGAATCAGATGATCTAGCAGCACTTGCTGCCGCGATGAGCCAAGCCAACGTCAAAAGTGCCGAGCTGCTAGCATCTGTTTTTGTGGACTACTGGGTTCCAGATAATGGAGCTGCCGCGGCTGAGTATCTTTGTCGTGAAATACCCGCGAACCTACGCGTGGTTATTTTAGAGCAGCTAAGCGAAGGAAATTTACCTGGGGATGACCTTTTTGCAGTGGGTTCAGAGTCTATGAATGCGCATCCTGTTTTCCCTGTGCACCCGTCTCTAAACTCTCCATCCAACGCCTGGACTGAGGATTTTTCAACGGCACTATTTAGTTACAACTTAGATATTTCAAAAGAGCTTCACGACAAGCTACGCAGGGTGGCTGATTCAGCAGATCTGGTTGAGGATGATATTCCAAACCCATACCAGGCATCAATCCAGCCTCAATCGCTTACTCCTGGGCTTAATCCCCAAGAGGCATACGAAAGGATACGAAGGCATATCCATGACGCATTATTCAACAACAAGGACTACCCAGAATTATTCGCAAATGGCTCAATGAGTGCCGCGCAAGTCTCTGATGCAGTGAGCAAAAATATTGAAGGGTCTGAACTATATTCAGAAGCACTTGCGCGTGCCATCTTTCCCTATCTGGTTAAGCAAAACCCACAGAAAACAGCTGTATGGGCCAGGTCTCAAATTTCAGCGGAATCCCTGAGCACAGAAACCGTTAGCTTTCTGACTAATGCAACTAAGTACGACGAACCGAGGACAGCTCGTATTTTAACAATGCTCGATACCTTTCAGCCAGAATTATCCATGAACAAGAAATTGAACACCCTGTGGCACAGTTTCTTCCATAAATACGATCTGTGGCGTAAAAAGTCACCACAAGATGCTGATCGAGCGTTATCTACAATTAATCCCAAACATCCGCTCTGGCAGGAGATGAAAAAGAGAAAGGAGACGCCTTGAAACCACGCCTACTCATCTCACATACCATTGTTTTAGTAGCAGGCTGGGCGCTTGTTTCCTCTATGAACAGCACCTCGACTGAGAATCGCGAACACACAAAGCCCAATCAACAGTCGAGCGTGCCAATTGAGAATCGGCTATCCCATCGATCATCAGAGAATCCTAACCAAAACCCCTATGCCCTACAGCTCGCGGCTCTTGCGAGTACACCTCTAGAATCCTATACCCGCCATGAGCTAAAAAACGAAATCTACAATGACTGGGCCATGAGCAGCCCCGCATCATTATTGGAGTATCTTGAACATCGCGCATGGCCGAGCAGCACCTTCAGAAGCCCATTCGAGGAGTTAGCCCGGTCTGAACCTGACACCCTAGCTGATTTTGGAAACACACATGGCTGCGCGTTGGTTTTCAAGGCGCTTGATGCAGAAAGCCTGAACTCACGCAGCGATGATCCCCGCATTACTCTGGATCACTACCTCACCAACAACCCTGCCGCCCTAACAAACGAACACTTCAAAGCACTTTTTGATAGCGGCTCTCGTATAGATCCAGATTTCCACCTGAACATTTCCCGCATCAAGGATTCCACCGCGAAAGAAGCGGCATTTCTGGGATCCGCCAAGGCTCTGTTGGAGCTAACGCAGTTCGATACTTACTTCAAATTTTTCCATCAAGAATACAGCAGCCTGCCCCTCCGATCGATTTCAACTGACTTTACATTCCAAATCATGAGCCAAGGTTACGATTTGGCACTCATCGAACAGCTTCCGACCGAAGCAAAGCCGCTGGCTAAGGCTTATGCAGCGGAAAATATCAGTCAGTTTAATAATTCTGAAACTTACCAACGGAATACAATCGATTTATTCATCAGTAATGGATGGCTTGACGAGCATGTTCAAGAAGTCGTTAGCGGCATTCAGAACATCGTGTATCATGACTCGGAAAAGGAGGCAGATTTTGCACAGGCAGAAGCTTGGAAAAATTGGGCCTTCGCACTACCACATGATGAAAAATGGACACCTCTCAAAGAAACCGCCATTCGCCGATGGATTCTCAGCGCACCTTCGCAGTGGAAAAACATCGCCCAACTCCCAAATCAAAGACTCCGTGATATTGCCTACACAGCCGTCATGTCTCAGGTGGATCTTGAAAAAGACACCCAATCAACAGAATGGATGATTGGCGAAATCGTGGATCCACTTTACCAAAAAGCCGCAAGAAACACATTGCGCACAAGGGCAGAAGGCGGCGATGACCCATTCGCCCCCAATCAAGACCCTTTCAATCCCCTCGAAGATCTGGAACCCAACGACAAATCAGACTAACACCTACATGGACTCCATCACACAAGCAGCTCTTGGCGGACTGTGCGGCGAGATTACGCTGCGCAAGCAGCTTGGCTGGAAAGGTATGGCGTGGGGAATTTTCTTCGGCACACTGCCGGATCTCGACATCCTCGCCTACCCGTGGCT
>JBGCEU010000191.1:0-2697 GCA_045106535.1 Akkermansiaceae bacterium
CACTGCTTTATCGTCACCTTCAAAGACAAGGCGGGACTCGACGTTTATTTGCCCCACCCTGCGCACAAGGCATTCGTCACTCAGCTAAAACCGATCCTCGACAAGGTGCTGGTGCTCGATTTTGTCTCTAAGAAAAACTGATACCTGGCATCGATGCATCACCTCAGCCGCCCGAAACAATACCTTAGCAGCCTCGCTATCCTAGTTGGGGTCGCTTTGCCTCTGTGCACAGCTGCAGAAACGCACCCTCAGGAAAAGCCTAACATCATCCTCATCAATGCCGACGATCTCGGTTACGGGGATCTGGGATGCTATGGCGCCCAAAAAATCAAGACGCCACACATTGACCGGTTGGCTAAAGAGGGTCGAAGATTCACAGACGCCCACTCGGCCTCAGCTGTCTGCTCGCCGTCGAGGTACGGATTACTCACCGGACAGTACCCTCTGCGGAAAAATTTCTGGGGTCCATTGCCATTCAAACAAGCACTCACGATTGACACATCGAGCCTGACCATTGCCTCCCTGCTGAAGGAGGCCGATTACAACACCGCGTGCATCGGCAAGTGGCATTTGGGATTCGGTGAAAAAAAGACAAACTGGAATGGAGCCCTCAAACCGGGACCACTGGAGCTAGGATTCGATTACTACTTCGGCATCCCAAGCGTTAACAGCGGTCCGCCGTTCGTCTATGTTGAAAATCACCACGTCGTAGGCGCAGACCCAAAGGATCCTTTTGTGAACGGAAAAAAATCGGCAACCAAGGTTCTCCCTGAAAAAGGAGGATACGGCGCCATAGGAGGAGCCAAAGCTGCCCATGAACTGTATGTCGATGAATTGATCGGAACCACGTTGAAAAATAAAGCTGTCGAGTGGATTCAAAAACAAAAAGCCGACAAGCCGTTTTTCCTCTATCTCGCCACAACCAATATCCATCACCCGTTCACTCCAGCAAAGCAATTTGTGGGCACCAGCGAGTGTGGCCTCTATGGTGACTTTGTGCATGAGCTCGACTGGATGGTGGGCGAAATCCTGTCGGTGCTTGAGGAGAAGAAAATCGAGAATAACACACTCGTCATTTTTACCAGTGATAACGGAGGCATGCTGAACGTCACCGGACAAAAAGCGGTCAAAGCCGGACACGCGCTCAACGGTAAACTACTTGGCTATAAATTCGGAGCGTGGGAAGGTGGTCACCGGGTGCCCATGGTCATGCGCTGGCCTGGGAAAATTCCCGCTGATACTGTTTCTGAACAGCTCATCAGCCAAATTGACCTCGCAGCCACTTTTGCCAGCATTGTAAACCGCCCACTTCAAAAAGGCGAAGCTGTCGATAGCATTAATCAGCTCGACAACCTAACTGGAAACTCCAACAAACCACCGCGTGAGACACTTATCATTTCTCCTAACAGCCCAAAGCATTTAACAGTCAGACATGGGAAATGGGTTTACATTCCCGCCCGTGACGAAGGAGGGTTTCAGGGCAAGAAACCTGGCGAGCATCTTTTTTCAGGTGCCGCAGCTCTTCCTTTTTCGCAAAAAACGAATTCCGATGTCATGGATGGCAAGATTCGGAAGGACGCACCGACTGCCCAGCTCTACAATCTGGAAACTGATCCTTATCAGACGACCAATGTCTTAGCAAAACACCCGGAAGTAGCAACCAAACTCAAGACGATCCTGCAACGCTATCGTAACCAAATCCCCACAACCAAACCGCTCGGGTGGATTAACCTCAAACAGAAATAACCATCCCTGTTGATTTAAAAATGTGGATTTGGCATATGCGCATGAGGCAGAATTTCTTTGTCGCATTGTAATCCATCAACCAACATAACCACCATGACCAGACACTTCGGAGTATTCCAGTTCAAACCAGAAATCACCCAGGAGCAAATCGACGAATCATTCGTCGCGCTCGTCGATCTGAAAAACAAGATCCCCGGCCTGCTCAGCGTGGAGCACGGACCATATAAGTCTGACGAAGGGCTGAACGACGGCTTCACCCACGGGTTTATCATGACCTTTAATTCCACTGAATCACGCGATGCTTACCTTCCTCATCCCGACCACATGAAGGTCGTCGATCTCGTCCAGCCACGACTCGAGCGACTCGTCGTCTTCGATTTTGATATTAACAACTAACATATACATTTATCTTACCATGAAACCTATTCTACTTCTCGCACTGCTCACCCTGCCACTCGCTGCCCAGGAACCCGCCAAGGCTGTCCCGATCTTTGACGGAAAAACCCTCACAGGCTGGAAAGCTGTCAAAGCCAATAACGCGCATTTCTGGTCGGTCGTCGATGGTGCCATCACCGCTGGGGACGGTGTCAAAAAAATTCCCGTCAACACCTACCTAGCCACAGAGAAGGAATACGGCGACTTTGAATTCCGCTGCCTGTTCCGCATCTCTGGCGACCACAAGACCGGCATGATCAACTCCGGCATCCAGTATCGCTCTTACATCAAGAACGGAAAAATCATCGGCTACCAGGCAGACATCGGACGAAAATGGTGGGGCGGCATCTACGACGAACACCGCCGCAACAAACTGCTCGTCAAAGGTGACATGTCCACCCTGAAGCACATTCTCAAGGAAGACGGCTGGAACTCCTACATCATCCGCTGCAAGGGCAACCACCACCAGCTCTACATCAACGGCGTGCTCACCGCCGACTACGTGGAAAAGGATGA
>JBGCEU010000192.1:0-3646 GCA_045106535.1 Akkermansiaceae bacterium
GGCGGCGGTCGTCTTCGGAGTCAGACAATGTTCAAGGTATTTGAGAAACTTGCCGTCTTTAAAGTCATCACCTAACAGATTTTGGAACTCTTTTTCACGGCCAGCAAGCCCACTGATCACAGCCTCACGGAAATACGGGGCATTGATGTTTTTGACCAAGATATTTTTTAACACCACCAGAGATTCCTCAGATGGTATCCGTCCTAGACTCGCTGCGAGTTGTCTCTGGACAACCATGGAGGTGGACTGCTCGGCCAGATCTGTTAGTGTCGGTAATAAAGTCACTGCATGCATCATCGGCAGTAGCTCAGATAGCCGAACAGCTGACTCTAGCACGTAGGGGTGTTTTGATCGTAACGCACCTTTGATAGCTGAAACGTTCACTTTGCCCAGTCCTTCTAATGCCCAAAGGGCATGAATCTGACCAAGCGGTTTACTAGTATCGGTAGCGAGTGCATTCAAGGCTGGAACGGCCGCCGCGTCTCCTGAATCGATGATTAACTGCTGCGCCGCATCACGCCACCAGCCGTTAGAATGAGCCAGGTGCGGCACTAGATCACTGGCTTTTTTTCCAAGCATGGAAGGTTTAGCACCGCGTGGATTATCGCGATATTTGATCCGGTAAATTCTGCCATAGCGAGGATGGCTTTCCAAATTCCGGTGCTTGATGTGCTCACGAAGGTATTTTGTAATGTAATGCTTATGCTGGATGATGCCGTGATACATATCGGTGACGTAAATGGTTCCATCTGGCGCGTTAAAAAGATTCACTGGGCGAAATCGCTCATCGGTGGAGGCAAGGAACTCACGTTCTCCCATGAGGTGCTCGCCGGACAGCATTCCGGCTTTCCGATTCACATGAACCAAGCGAACCAGATGTGCGGCAGGTTCACAAAAAAGTGCCGTATCACGAAATTCTGGCGGAAACTGATCACCACGATACGCGACTGGCCCCGCGGCACCTGTCGCGGCTGTTAGGTATCCGTTCTCGTCAATGGCACCTTCGCCGCCGCGATTCACTCCAGGTGTGACACGCGCCGGATAGAGCTTATCACGATAGGAAATCCGGGTGGCGTGACCCCGATTCATTAAGTAATTTGGATTTCGCCAGAGCGTGTTGGGAAGCAGCTGGTCGGCTTTGATACCAAACCAGTTCTCATTGTAATAGAGTCGACCATAGTTATCGTGCGAAAGCCCCCACTGACCACGGAAGGATGTCTTTTCCTTTACCCAGCGTCCATCGACCTCACGATAACGCACATCGGATTTCACATTGTAGATCCAGTTATCGAGGCCTCGGAACAAGCCATTCGTCCGGTGTTCGACGTTTCCTCCTTGCGTATAATTTTCGTCAATCACCGTCATTTTTCCCGCTTTCCCATTCACGTTTTCCACGAAGTAGAGCTTCTCGTGTCCGCCGTAGAGGATGCCGTTTTTATAAAATGCGATCGACCTCGGCTGGTTCAGGCCATCCAGAAAGACGCTGGATTTATCATAAACACCATCACTATTGGTATCCTCGTGAATAGAAATTCTTCCGATCGGTTCTTCCTCTCCGGTGCCGTTCACATCCGGCATGTAGGCGGTCATTTCCACCACCCACATTCTGCCGTTACCATCAAACCGTAATGCTAGCGGGTTCTGCACTGCAGGTTCGTGAGAAACCGTTTGGATCTCAAAGTCCTTGTGCAGAACGAAGCTATTAAGAGCATCCTTTGGGCTAAGCGCCGGCGAGGGAGGGATCTTGTCGAATGGGATTACGTACGTGTAACCTTTCTTTTTTTTTTGAGTGGCAGCGTCTTTTTTCGCTGGCTCAAGCTTGAGGCGCTGGATCCAAACGTTGCGGAACTTGACCTCATTCTTGTGGCCTTGGAACTTGATCGGCCCTGGCTCAGGGCCTTCTTTTTTTCCAGCTCCCGTTTTGTTTTTGAATGCGTAGTCATCGTGGATCAGCACACCATTGTGGAGCACACTGATGCGGGCGGGCGCGACTTTTTTATCACCCTCAAAACGAGCTGCCCGGAACACGATGTCATAGGTCTGCCACTCACCGGCGGGTTTGGAGACAAGTTTGTCTGGCTTTTTTTGCTTATAGAGGCTGCCGGCATAGCTCGCCTTGTAGTCTTCTTCAGAAACTCCATGAGAATTGAGAATCTGGAGTTCATAACGCTGCTGAATGTAGACGCCGGAGTTACCATTTTTCTCGGGATCTACATTGGGAACATTGTTCACATTGAACTCAACATGCATTCGAAAATCGGAATAATTGTTGGGCGTCACCAAACTATCCCACATCGGCGACGCGGTCAGCACACCATCTTTAAATACCCACTGGTTCTTCACCTTGTCCGACTCGGGAACCAGAATATGCCCTCGCTTGCCCACCAACTGGACGGCATCGGGCGGGCGTTTTCCATCGAATTTTCCTTTGGTGAGACCCTCTCCAGAATCTGCATAAGCAGAAACGATCATACCAAAAGGTAGTCCTAACATTACCAGTGCAGATATTGATTTGATGCTTACCGGGATGGAATTGGTTAAAATCATCATGTTAGCTCTTAGTAAGGCTGTAATCATATCTTGTAAATTCAAAAGGCTAATCGGCATCTTCACTCTACGGTGAATATGGGGTCGACCTGTCGAGTAGGTTTCCTATAGTTGGCTTGCTCTTCGAATCAAGTCATCCAGCTAACCACCTATGAAATATCTACCCCTGCCTAAATTTTTATTACTCCTATTTTGCTGCCTCTGTTCAAACGTTGCAGCGGAATCCATCGATACCTCACCGCGAGTACGCGAATGTTTCGATGCCGACTGGTTATTTGTCAAACGTGATGCCAAAGGGGCAGATGCAAAGAATTACGATCACTCGACGTGGAAGAAGCTCGACCTGCCCCACGACTGGAGTATCGAGGGACCGTTTGACCAAAAACACGCTAGCCAGGCGCAAGGTGGATATCTCCCGTGTGGCATCGGCTGGTACCGCAAGGTTTTCAAAACTCCCTCCCATGCGAGCGGCAAGAAAGTCTTTATTGAATTCGATGGCATTTACATGAATGGCGAGGTCTGGATTAACGGCCATCGCCTCGGCAAACGACCCTACGGCTACACAGGCGTGCAATATGACCTGACTCCTCACCTTGATGCTGAAGGCGAAAACATCATTGCCGTACGCGTGGATAACTCACTGCAGCCATCCACCCGATGGTACACCGGCTCAGGCATCTACCGCCATGTGTGGCTGACCGTCACTGACAAGTTACATGTTGGGCATTGGGGAACCCAGATCAGCACGCCAGAAATCACCCCCGAGCTTGGCAAAGTAGCTATCAGCACCACCATTCACAACGAGTATGGACAAGAAACATCGATCGATGTCGTGCAGGCAGTCATCGATGCCAACGGCAAGCAAGTGGCGACGCAATCCGGCACTCTTGAAATCTCTGCGGGCGGGAAAAAAACAATCGCACAGCAGCTCAGCGTGACCAAGCCGCTGCTCTGGTCACCGGACTCGCCTAACATGTACACCGTTGTCACTGAACTGCGCGACGGAGACAATGTGTTAGACAAATACACAAGCCCGCTCGGATTCCGCACCATCGTCATCGACGCCAAGCGTGGGCTGTTTGTGAATGGTCAAAACATG
>JBGCEU010000193.1:0-16604 GCA_045106535.1 Akkermansiaceae bacterium
ATCGTATTCGGCAATGTCGGCAGTTGTCACCTCGTTTCCCCATATCATGTTTTTTACCTCGATCGGGGTCTCAACATACATGAAAAAGTAATCGGGTCCGGTAGGGTTTCCTGAAAGCTTGCCCTGTCCCCAATGGACGTAAGTCTGATAAATCGGGTTGTCGATGGTTCCGTAGGCTTCTTCTTCATGCCCGTTAAAGAAATAGACAGCTGTCTTATTGGTGTAGGCATCGCTGCCAGTCTTATAGCCATCTACGGTGAACGACTGGCCGTAACTAGTGGCGTTAGTCACAACGAGAAGAACTCCACACAGGAGGCTCATTTTGAATAATGTTTCTAATTTCATGCTAAGGGTGATTAATAGTGGGTTTTTTATGATTAATTCGGCTCAACTTGTGCTTAAGCCGCTCAAGGTAGAAACATTATTCATGTTTAATATAAACTAACAATCATTTTTATTAAAAATTTTTAAAATATTGATGATTAATTCATGTTTTTTAGCGTAACCGTTGATTTTTCGTGGTTCGCAGCACCAAAATCATAACAAAAAATCCGTCACAAGATGCATTTTTTTATAATATCGCGGGTGAAAATACGCCAGCAACACACCTCGATGCGCCTTAAATAGGCCAACAACCGCCCTACAAAGATCTTTTTCTCCAGGAGATGGCCAACCGCTGAGCCTAGCGCATCTCAAGCTTGGTCTTGGCCCACATCCATTTGTAGACCTTACCGTCCTCAATCAGCGCGATCGCTTCATGCTCCTGCACTCCGAGAATGGTCTCTGCTTTGAATGTGACGCGGCCTGTCTGGTAAGTTGAACCGTCGAACTCGGTGTCCTCCCCCCCCTTCCACGCGGTGACTTGGTCGGCTTTGAACTCGGTTACTTTTCCTGCGGCGACATCTTTTTTGAGAAGTGCAACGATAGCGGCTTCGTCGAGCTTGGAGGCAGCTACTGGTGCAGGATCCGGGTCTGGGTCTGGCGCGGGATCAGGTGCAGGGGGAGTTGGATCAGGATCAGCTGGCGGTGTCGGTTGAGGATCATTATTCGCCACAGGATTCTTGAGTCGCTCAAGCATCTTGGGAAGAGCCAGCTCCTTGAAATTGGTTTTATCCACACTGATGCTGCTCTGGATGGGAATCAGGGAGGGCTGAATGACCAGCTGGGAGCCTTCGAGTCGAACAGGCTTAACCATGCTTCCTTTGGGTAGCTTGACCGTGGCACCACTCTCTGCGTCCGACACGGTGTAATCGACCTTGAGTGCCACCTTTTCGGGAAAGTCAGCCTGAGTAATTTTGCTGAGATCCACTTGAATGGTCGGCTCGTCAGCAGGTTTTTCAGGCGTGTTGGCAGACGGGTCTTCAGAATCGTCGGCTTCTGGCTTATTCGCAGCTTGAGTTGCTGGTTTCTTTTTGACCCCAGAGACAAACATCGGCTCGATAATGTAACCGAGACCCATACAAACTAGGATAATAATAATCGTGCCGAGATGTGTCATAGCACCTGAGATTTAGCAGTAAGCCCACGACACGGCAAGCAGGGATTGTAGTGGTCTATTTCCTTTTTTTGCGCAGGAAGGCGGGGACATCAAGATCCTCACCTTCATGGATGTTTGGGCTTCCTCCCTCGAACTTACCTTTTGGTCCCCCATCAAGTTCAAGTTCACCCTGACTTGACGTATCCCTTTTACGCTTCCGCCGTGGAGGAAGAAGTGTTTTGCCTGAGGGTTTTTCCTCGATCTCTGCCGGCTTGATTGCTTCCTCCTCTGGGGAGTCAGCTGTCTCTTCCTCATCGCTTGTTTCTGCGAATGGCGGAGTGATTTTCTCCTTACTAAAAAAGGAATCCACATCTTCATCAATTTCAGATCCCTCAGGCTTGAGCACTTCCACATGCTCTTCTTCGGTGCCTTCATCTTCTATTACTTCGTCGACTGGTTCCTCTTCGACAACAGGCTCAGGATCGGCAGCGCCAAAACCCTCGCTCGGCTCCATGATCCCCTCCTCTTCCGGAGTCTCGATGGTAGTATCAATACTGGCGGCGGCTACTCGGGCGGCCATAGCTATTGCTAGCTCGTCCTCATCAACAGGCTCAGGCTGCTCTTCCTCCACACCCTCTGACTCCTCAACAGGATCTTCTTTAATGGGCTCAATGGGATTGAGTTTGTTCTCAGGAAGCGCACTAACAAGAGTAACGCTGAGGCTGTCCCCCATAGCGGGATCGACAGCAGCACCGAACAGCACATGAGCTGAAGAGGGCACGTATTTCATGAGCCCACGCATGAGTAGCTCCACCTCGTAAAGGGTCATGCTATCGCCACCGCATATATGCACCAGAACCGTGGTGGCATCCTCCAATAAACTTCCTTTGTCTAACAGCGGACTCGTTAGCGCATTTTCAAGCGCGGCTTGTGAGCGGTTTTCACCCTCGGCAATGCCTGAACCAAACAAACAGCGCGAACGCGTCGTTTTCAGCGCAGTCATCAGGTCATCAAGCCCAACGTTAATGAGGCCGGGTCGGACAACGAGCCGCGTCACCGCCTTGATCGACTCAGAGATCATCCTATCGGCAGCTGCGAATGCCTCGTGGATACCCTGTTTAGCGAGAACAAGCTCACCCATGCGGCCATTATCAAAGGTAACGAGAGCGTTTGATAGCACAGCGAGTTCGTTCAGTGCTGTCTCCGCCTGATCACGGCGGCGCTGTCCCTCAAAACCAAAGGGCATGGTGGCGAACACGACAACAAAAGCATCTTCCTCACGAGCAATGCGGCAGATTAGCGGTGCGGCACCTGATCCAGTTCCACCTCCAAGGCCGACGCAGAGGAAAATCATCTTCCTGCCGCGCACGGCATCGCGAATTTCATTTTCTGACTCTTGCGCTGCCTGCAGACCAAGCTCTGGATCACCGCCGGCACCCAGTCCCTTGGTTAGGTTCTTACCTATCTGAATTTTCTCACCTGCTACTGAGCTGGAAAGCGTGCGCATGTCGGTATTGATGCAGAGCATTTCGGCTCCCGTCATGCCATCGAGTGCGGCGCGGTCGAGCATGTTGGCACCCGCTCCTCCCAGACCGATGATTTTGACGGATGACTCAGGGATAGTTTGCTGTGGATCGCGATCGTAGGAAATCATGGGCGTTAGTAGTTGGACTGTATTCAATAAACGGTGACAATATTAGAATCACCCATTTAGTTAGGAAGTGTTTACCAAAAGCCCCGCGTTGTGGCGAGGAAAGAATCTGTTTGGGTGTGATTTTTAGAAGAGGTGCGCACTGGTTGTTTGCCTGTATCATTGACCACGCAGCATGTATCACCTGTCTGGGCGTGCCAGACCGACCAAACTCAACCTAAAATATGAGTAACACTTCAGAGCTTAACCAAAAAAGACTAACAGCCATTGTGATTGGCGTTATCACGGCTGGGATTTTACTGTTACGTATTGCGCTTATCTCAGATGAAAAAGACGGAGTCATCAACGCCGTTTCACATTTAACTCAATTCTTCACCATCCTCACAAATATTCTGGTGATGGTTCTCATGTTCAGGGTTGGATCAGGAAGAGGAGTTCCGGATTTGCTTAAGCTGTGTGTTGTGGTCGCCATTGCAGGGGTTGGAATTCTCTACCATCTCCTGCTAGCCCATCTCTGGTCGCCAGAGGGTTTGGTGTGGCTAACGGATCAAGGAGTTCACACCGTTGTGCCTGTTTTAACGATTGTTTGGTGGGCGATTTTTGCCGAAAAAACAAACCTTACATTCAAGCATTCTATTTTTGCGATTATTTGGCCATTTATTTACACGCTGTATGCGCTGACACGGGCGCAATTTTCGGGATTCTACCCGTATCCATTTTTGAATTGGGATGAATTAGGATCCACGAAGCTGACGATCAATATTTCTGTGATCTGCGTAGGATTCTTTGTGTTAGGCGTAGTATTTATTGGTATCGCACGCATAATTTCTGCTCGGCATAAAAACCAATCTGCGTGAGCAGCATACTCTTTGAAATCCATCCTAACTCACACTCATACGAACGAGTAGTTTGTTGTAACCGTTATGGCGCTCGAAGCCCGGGTTTCTTTCAATGTTAGGAACCGTCTCGATGGTTTCGATCCTGACGCGTAATTCATGCAACTTGCTAATCAAGGTTCTAGCTAAAAGTCGTGCGTGCGCCGCACCAATGCAATTGTGTATTCCCCTACCGAATGCCATGTGTGGGTTCGGCTTACGGTCGAGCCGGATTTCCTCCGGTTCATCAAATTTCTCGGGGTCAAAATTAGCTGATGCCCAGCAGAGTGATACCCGGTGATCTTTTGGCACTGTGACTCCATGAAGTTCAGTTTCCTCAGGGCAGTATCGACCGATCTGGGTAATGGTTGAAAATACGCGAAAGAACTCTTCCGTCGCAAGCCTAACGGATTTGCTATCATTGAGCTGAGCTAATTTTTCCGGGTTCTCGGCAAAGTAGGCTACGATACCAGTCAGCTGATGAATGACAGTATCACGCCCGCCAGCGAACACGAGGTTAGCAAAGCCCGCCTTCTCGTCTTGCGTCAATGCCCGTCCGCGATATTGCGCTGCATTGAGCAGAGAAAACATGTCGTCCCCTCCACTGCGTTTTTCCAACTGTTCGTTGATGTAATCCTCCAAATGCGATGCCGTCCCATCGATCATCTCTCCATCCTGATGAAAGACGTGGACACCCCACTCGATCCAAGTTTTCGCCTCGGATTGCGGCATACCAATGAGGTGGGTCAAGGCATACGACTGAATGGGCAGCGAAAACCCGGAAACGATCTCAACACTATCAGCTGCGCAGGCCTCATTGATCGATGTCGAAATCAGCTCTTCAATTTTCGAGATAAACTCGGAATCGAGCGGCTTACGAAATACTGGTTCGATCAGCTTACGGTAATCGCCGTGCTCATCAGGATCGGTCTCAATGGGAAATTGGCGTACGCTGCGGCAATGTTCCTCAGAAGGAATAGGAACCTTGTAGGCACCGCTGGAGCTAAAGGTCTGCCAGTCCTTCGCGGCATCTACGACGTGCTGGTGTTTTAACACCATCTCAATCGGCTCGCCATTGAAGTCGGTCGTTAAGACAGGTGCTTGAACGCGCTGCTTCTTGAAGGCATCGAAGGGGCATTTGTTATTCATCAGTTAGATAGATTTTTATTAAAAGGTTTTCCCTCAGGAAGTTTCCGAAGCAAGGCGCAGGACACCCTTGGCATTTTTCCCAGCTAATAAATCATCAATGGCCTCAGGCAGCTCATCAAGGGAATAGGTGCGGGTGACCAATTCATCGATCATCAGTTTGTTACTCTGATAAAGCGATAGTATACGCGGAAAATCTATGTGTGGTCGGCAACCGCCATAGAGTGGATTCAAGTATGTCTTATTCCATTCAAAAAGTGTGGCATCAAACGGGATCGTCTGCTCAATACCGCTGCACTGGATCGCGGTGCCAGCATTGCGGATGAAGGCAAGTGGAGCATCGCCCAGTGACGGAATGGCGGTGCACTCGAAAGCGTAGTCGGTGCCTCGACCAGATGTCATCGCTAGCACAGTCGCTGCTGCCTCGCGCAGGCCATGGTCGTCACGTGATGCCTCGACCACGTGAGTGGCACCAAACTGGCGGGCAAGTGGAAATTTCTGGGTATCCACATCTACCGCAATCACCTGCGCGGCACCGCAGAGCGCAGCCGACTGAATAACATTCAAGCCCACGCCACCGCAGCCTAACACAACCACTGAACTACCAGCCTGCACGTTAGCGGAGTTCACCACAGAGCCGTATCCCGTCATCACTCCGCAACCAATCAGACAAGCGGACGTAAAAGGAATATCCACACCCAGCCGAACAACCGCCTCCTTCCTAACAAGGGCATGAGTTGCCATCGTTCCAAGGTGGAACGAGCGCTTCACGGGCTGACCATTCCAGAGAGTGCTTTCCAAAGTAGCGTGCCCATCTATGCCGCCCGTCACCGGAGAATTATTTTCACATATGGCGGTGTTACCCAGCGAGCACTGGAAACATTTTCCACACGGGATCGCCCAGTTCAACAGCACACGGTCTCCGGGTTTTACAGAGCTCACCTCGTCGCCAACACTCTCGACTACACCAGCTCCCTCATGACCCATGAGAAACGTGTCACCCCAACTCATGGAATCATAATCAGTGTGACAAATACCCGCAGCATGCATGGTGACGCGTACTTCATTAGCCGCTGGAGGCTTGATCACGATATTCTCTATTGAGCAGTTGCCTTTTCCATCGGTGATGGCCGCACGAGCTTCGATGTCTTTCATACTAAAATTTGTTAGGTTTGCTACCCACTTACATCAAGCGTGACAGCAAACCAGGCACGATAGAACGCCACGCCTGAGCGCGGATGGCAGTTGTCACCAGCTCCTCCTCACTGAGGCGTGGGAAGATGCGTTTTTTTTCTAACACGACGGCTGCCAGCGTAGCGGCGCGCAATTCGCAGGCGAGCGTGAGTGCCTGGGCACATGCCGCAAGCCCCAGCGAGCCAACGATGATGCTGAGACATAACATAACCGGAAGCTTACCGACGGCAATGGCGAACACCATGACAATAACTGTGAAAACGGGAAAGACGTGACCAAAGCGTAAGGCCCACTCACGCTTTCCTGTTAGGGTGGGTTCACGCTGACTTAGAAGGAACACACCCACACTGAGCGCCGCGTGAGCGTGACTCTCTACAGTACCCGGATGAAGTTTACCCTTCGTATAGTCAGGCAGTTCAATCGCTTTTTTTGATGGCGTGCCAAGCACCGCCCAAGGAGATTTGCTCTGTCGCAGTTCTATTTTTTGCTGCCCCATGGAATCAAGCATTCGCCGCGCCGTGTCCTCGGCTGGTTTTGTGAGCAAGGTCTGACCATCGCGACGGAGAATACGGTCACCATTCAGCTTGCGAAGGATGATCGCCGCCAACAGCGGGATAATCGATACCAATAGAATAATGCGATGCATAAAATGCTGGAGTCAGATGTCAGTAGACAAGTATCAGCCTATTAGTCTAAAGCCTTAGCCGTCGGCATAGGATCGTTGGAAAAACGATCGAACTGAAGCTGAAGTTGCTGATAATTCAGGAACACAAATTTACGCATACGGAAAACACTTTGTGGTAAACGGCGGCTCGCATCCACCGCTTTCTGCGACCACTCAACAGCTTTCTCTCTATTGCCGCGGGCAAACCAGACTTCCGCCATGGTGTCGAGATAGGCTCCTTGATGCGGCCGTATTTTCAGAGCCTTGGCAGAGTGCCTCTCTGCCTCATCCAGCTTCCTAACAGAACGTGAGCACAACCATGCTGCCGTGTTATGGGTATTGTGTGATCCTGGGTAGCGCTTAGCTGCCTTTTCAACATGTCGGTAGCTTTCTTCAAACCATTGATCGTAGGTCTTTCCAATCTCAGCCTTGCTAAGTAGTGGAAAAAAGTGATCCGCGAGTGTTCCGTCACCGGGCACAAGCTTGCGTGCGGTATCAAGCGTTACCAGCGCCTGCTTGCGGTCTCCGTTTTTAAGCTGATGCATACCTCGTGCCAGCTCGACGCGGAAACGGGTGCGTAGCATATCATTGATTGAGGCATCGCTAGTGCCGCGCAGCAGTAGCTCAACATGAACTTCGGCAAAAGCAGCTGACCTTTTCCACTGCTCGCTATCGTAGAGGTGCTGCGGGTTTTCTGAGAGTGCCACTACAGCGGCGTCAAAATGGCTTTTACCCGGCTCCGCCATGACCAGTGTCTGTATCCAGAGCTCTGTCGCCTCTTTGTAGAAACCCACTTTATAAAACTCTGACGCTACCGCAGACAAAACGCCTGCATCACCCATGCTCAGCATACGGATACGCTCCATCATGCCCTTGGTCTTGGCTTCTTTTCCCTGCTTGCGTA
The DNA here is from genome assembly GCA_045106535.1 of Akkermansiaceae bacterium. Lineage (GTDB taxonomy): Bacteria > Verrucomicrobiota > Verrucomicrobiia > Verrucomicrobiales > Akkermansiaceae > Oceaniferula. The sequence continues at coordinate 7,912 of JBGCEU010000193.1, forward strand.
GTGCGATGTAGAGATAGACCGCACTTCGGTAATTACCTGGTTCTTTTTTCACCAGGTCTTCGTAGTAAGCTTGCATCTCAGCCCAATTAAAAAGCTCTTTATCGTAGTAACGCTTGGCTTTAAGCCAGGTTGGGCTGCCTGCTGCTTTTTCATTGCTCATCTTGAGGCAAGTCTCCATATCACCACGTGTTAGAGCAAAGGCAAACACAGCCGAGAAACGCGCAGTTTCATCGACGTCTTTGTCCTCTTTTGCTGCGGCTAACAGCTCTTTCTCCAAGGCGGCTACTTCGTTGTCTGCATCTTCAAGGAGGCCAGAAAGAATAGCAATCTGGTGCAGCGACTTATCGAGCTTCTGGTCGTTACGTTTTTGTAGAGCCTTCCATATATCAACGACTGAACCCTCTGAAACGTTACGGAAGATTTTTTTGACCGCCTTGTCTGCCTCGCCGTCTTCATTACCCCTCTTCTCGACGAAATGCAGCACTTCCTTTCCTAGGTCGTAGATTGACATGCTATAAATCAGATCAAACCATACGTCTGACCCATCTTCTTCCAGAGCATCCATCAAGGGTTTTACCACAGCAAGGGCGTGCTCACCCTCACCATGACGGACTAGGAAACTAGCGAGCATCATCAACTTACTATATGTTAGATATTCCTCGTCTTCAAGTGCCTCAGCGGTGGTTTTCTTGACCCACTCCGAGTAGGGCGCACTGGCATCATTCGGAATACCAAGGATCTTAAGTGCCTTCTCGGGTGACTCCATATTATCAAAATATCCAAAGGCAGTGAGCGGCTCCCGGCGCACCATCAGATCAATCGCCATATCGCGAAATCCAGTACCTGCGAGGGCGGAAATCACACGATGGTTGGTGCTTGAGCTACGAGCCATCTGATCAAGCTCACGAGCCATGATGCCAGCTTTTTTGTTTTCGCCTCGGAGTTTGGCGATCTGTATGCGGCGAGCCATCTCGATGATGGGGTCTAGCTTAACCTTAGTTGGGGTATCGGCGAGTAGCCAAGGAATGGGGTCGCCCTGAAGGAGCTGAAAAGCGGCGACAAGTCTCGCATCACCGAGCGCCTTAGCCTCTTTGAGAGCACCCGCAATGTTACCGTCGGCACGATGAAGTGCGAGACGCCAGCGCGAACCTTCTTTGCCGGGTGTTTTTTCTGCCTCCTGCATCTGGGCGGCAAGCTGACCTCGTTGTTTGTAATACCACGCCCGCATCACGAGAGCCTGATCACTATCGCCGAGGAGCTCGATGATCTCGCCAACAAGATCCATGTCGCCGACGGCAAGCGCTTTGCGAGCTGCATCACCAGCGTATTTCTGCACTATCTCAAAGATCCTTTTCTTGGTTCTCTCGACCTTTTCCATGTTGGCGAGGTGTAGAACCTGGCGCCAATGACCTTGCTCGGTCAGCTTGCGCAGAATGCCGAGCTTTTTCTCCATCGTGGTGCGTGAATATTCGAGCACCATTTTTTTAATATCTTCGGGGCTGTCATGAAGAACACCCGCACCGATGTAGAGAAGTAGCTCACTCGCGCGGTCGGCAGCCTCAGGGTCTTTCCCTTCGGCAATACCCTCCAATGCGGGTAACGAGTCTGAGCCGAGCTTCCAAAGCTCTTTCATGGCTGCCTCACGAATACTAAAATCATCAGCAGCTAGCTGAGCTACAAGCTCCTGAACATCAGCTTCGGTATCCGTATCAAATGGATTTACCTCTTCTATTATTTCTGGATTTGGCTCGGGATCGGCCGTAACAATTGCTGGGGATACCGCAACCGCTGTCACGCCTCCGAGCAGAGCAAACCATTTTATTTTCATAAGAATCACATTCCTACTTACGGGCGAATTTGCAATGATATTAGCTCTAAATATCCTGTATAATCGCGCTGCTAGCGTTGTATCTTGAGCCAGCTGGAAATGTCGCCAAAGATTTTATCCCGCTGGTGGTCATACATGAGCAGGTGAAACGACTCCTTGTAGTAGTGCTGCGTCTTGGACGTGCCCTTGGGAAAAGAGGCGCAAAAACTGTCCACTTTGTCTTTTGGCGTAAAAATATCCTTACCGCCGTGTAGTATAAGCACAGGGCAGTGAGTCCGCGCGGCAAGCTTCTCCATGCCATCTGCCATGTTTCCAAGCTTAAGCAAGAGTCGCAGCGTATAGCGCGGGATATACCACTCGTTTTTATCCGCCTGCTCTGCGTGAATGTCATCCTTGGTCACTACAGGGCGCTCACCGGACGAAAGCGTCTCTAGCGATATGCGCATCTTAGGGAAAAGGGCTGCCGCAATACGCACCGTGGTGAACTTCCATGTGTCGAGCTTGGAGCGGATGTCCACGATGGGAGAAGCGAGCACCAGAGCATCCGGCTTTTTAAACCCATGAGGAGTTTTGTGATAGGCGTGCATGATGATAAGCGATCCCATGCTCTCGCCCAGCCAGATGACGCGGGCTTTCGGGTGTTTTTTCCTTACCAAGGCCGTGAATGTATAAAGATCTTTATACCATGAGCGGGCGCTGCGGATGTCCCCGATTCGGGCTTTGTTAGGATCCATCCCCTGCCCTCGTGTCTCAGGCGCGTAGATAGCGACCCCCTCGTTATTCGACATCAGGTGCTTGGTAAGATACTTGTAATCTCCTGAATATCCGGAAATACCATGCACACCTATGATGACTGTGTGCACGGATGACGGCTTCGATTTCCGATACCCAAATTGGTCACCATCGTAGGAAACGTAATGTTTTTCAGCGAGATGAGGCTGTACTTTATTATCAGGATTCACACTAAGTCGGGTAGAACAGGATGACAACAACAGCAGAGACACGACCTGCACGGCAAGCATCGTACTGATGCTAAACCCTGAATGTCTGGAGGCGATCGCTGACATAGTCTTTAAGGAGATTGGTCTTTTTAGACAAAAATTGCAAGTATTCTGCATCCGGGGAAACATCGGCATGCCTGCGATCATGGCTTGATTAATCACAGGCAGGGTGGTTTCCTGACCGCGTGCTACAGATCGTTTTCAATGAAATCAGTGCGGCGGAGATCTCACGCCTCGGAACACTTGAGCAGCTTGAGCTTCTCGATGCGTTCAAAGTGACCGAGTCGGATCTCAACGAGCTAGACGGCGATCGATTCGGGAAAATGGTGCGCGACGGAAAAACGCTCTACCGATTCCGCACCGATGACTACCGGATCTATTTCGAGGTCGCAGACGCTCACGTCATTGTACATCGATTACTCCACAAAAACACGTTTTCCGATTTCTTGTTCCGCTCCAAAATGCCGGTCTCCGAGGATGAGCAACTGGCTGATTCAAAGCATTTTTGGAAGCTCATCGACGAGGGACGCAACGCGCGTCGAATGTAAATAGCGCGGAGAGATAGCCTACATTATATCTTTTCCTCATCCAGCGGGCATGCTAGAATCATCTTCATCATGACCAAGTGGGTTGTTCACGGCATTATCTTTATTGTAATCGCAAGTATCGTTGCATCGACATTCATCGGGGTGGATCCCGAGGACGACACCAAGGTCGTCTCACAATTACCCGCACTCATGCTTGCTGGCATTTATGTGGGTGTACTGTTCGTCCTCTACATTCTCCCAGCCATCACGGACAAGGCTACAAGCGCCGTTCTTGACTCCAATGAACTCGTCGAAACCGATCCACTTCACGATGCCCGAGCAGCCTACGCAAGAGGCGACTACGAAGAGGCGATGGAGGTTTATCGGAATGTTACTGAGTCCGATCCCTACAACCGTTTGCCATGGGTAGAGATTGCCAAAATTCAGCACGACAACCTTGAGAACCCTGAGGCTGCGATCGAGACACTGCGCACCGCGCTCGAAAGTCACGAATGGCCCGTAAATGACGCCGCATATTTCATGGGTAGACTTGCTGAAATCTACAACGATGACCTAGATGACCGAGAATCCTGTGTCTCGATTCTCAATCAGATGATCGAAATTTTTCCAGAGACTCGGCACTCGGCGAACGCAACTCATCGCCTGCGTGAAATGGGTGAGGTCTAAGTGTATGGCCTTGCGGCTCTAGTGGGAGATTATCTTGCTTAAAATATCTACCCCGTTAGGCTGATCGATGTGCGTGTGCTGAGGTTCGTTTTCAGGCGATTAGTCGCCTTCCCTCTCTGGCCTGTGTTGTCAGGCGTGCTGATCGGTGTGTGCTTAGCTGACCTCCTAGGTCTCAGCAGCTGGCTACCCGTTCTTGCAGGCGGCCTCATCACCACTGCTATTGTTAGAAAACGATGGCTTGTCATGCTCTCTGGTGGGCTCATCGCAGCGTATCTCACACATGGGTTCACCATCAGCCACCAGCGCAGCAGCATGTTGGCTTTTGAGCATCAGTCAGTGATTTACAAGACCTCCATTGAAGGCGTGATCATCGATGCGGGAAAAAAGGACACTGGGCCCTACCTCGTTAAGATTATCAAATCGAATGAACTTTCCTCAGGATCACGGGTGCTACTATCTCAACCTAGGCGCCAGTCTACGAATCTAGAATATGGAGACGTTATCAAAGCAGAGGGTAAATTATCTAAAATAGGAGCTATAAGAAACCCCTATGGATTCGACCGTGCGGAGTGGCTACACCGAAGAGGTGCCAATCTGGAATTTACCCCTAACAGACCCGTCAATATCCAAGGTGTCAGCTGGCTACACATTCCTGTCCGCACCATGGCAAAATGGCGAGGACATATTCGAAATGCGATTACTCACGGCATTTCAGCAGAATCAAAACAAGCGCAATTGATTCGTGCCGTTGTTCTGGGCGAGCGACCTCCACGCAAATCCGCCATGATTCAGGATTTCCGTGAAAGCGGCACCCTGCATGTGTTTGCTGTCAGTGGATTGCATGTCGGTATGGTCGGTATCATCATTGCAGCTGTGCTCTGGCTAATTCATGTACCGCGCTGGATGATGGTCTCTGGTGTCATTCTGGGTATGACGATTTATGCCGGGGTAACCGGAATGAACCCGCCCGCTGTTAGAGCGGTTGTTATGGCAGCGGTTTTCCTGACAGGCTTTTTGATGCAGCGCAAGCCGGCTCTTGTAAACAGCCTTGCCGCGAGCGCGATTATCGTCCTATTGATCGATGGCCATCAGCTGTTCACTCCGGGATTTCAATTATCCTACGGCGTTCTGTTAGCCATCGCATTAGCAACCACGATGTGGACGAGAGTCCTGAAGCCACTTGGCGAAATCGATCCATTTTTTCCACGTTCCCTACTCAGCTCTAAGCAGGAATTTGTTCTCGAAAAAAGAAGGTGGCTACGGGGTTCGCTTGCGGTATCAGCATCAGCATGGATGGGCTCTGCTCCACTGATGTGGATCCACTTCGGCATCGTCACACCCATTGCCATTATTGCAGGGATTCCTCTGATGCTGATTGTATTTCTCATACTGGCTCTGGCAATGCTTTCACTTGCTGTGGGAGCTATTTGGCAGCCAGCTGGTGAGGCAGTAAATGCTCTGAACTCATACTTCGCATCGGCAAGCTACACCATGGCGGCTACTTTCGCAGAAACCCCGGGAGGGCATTTTTACAGCACACCACATGACGACGGGAGGCACCGCATTATTGTCTTTGATCTTCCCTATGGTGGAGGCGCTCAGTTTCTCGATATGGGCGGAGGCATTTTATTGGACAGTGGACGTGACGATGCGTTCCATCGCCATGTCATGCCCACCCTAACAGCACTACGTTCACAACCCGATTCACTCATCATCAGCCACGCCGATTCCAAACACAGCGGCGCCATGAGCCAGTGCCTTGGGTATTATAAAATCAAGCAGGCACTGATCCCGCGTAGAGATTTACGTAGCCCAAGCTATAAGCAATTTTTAACCAATGCAGCTAAACATGACTGCCGACTCATCGTGCCTAAAATGGGACAGGTATTCCAGATCGAGCCCGGTGTGCATTTGGAAATACTACACGCACCTGCCCTGCTGGATGGACTGGGCAGGGCCGACGATACCGGCCTTGTCCTACGCCTCCACTGCCAGGGATGGCGAATTCTATTCACAGGTGACGCGGGATACACGACCGAGGAAAGGCTTCTGGACTCGGGTGTCGATCTCCATGCCGACGTCGTGGTGATGGGCAGAAACCGGGATGACTTCACGGGCAGTCAACGATTTCTGGAAGCCGTTCACCCCAGGGTCATCATTTCTACCAACGCCCCGTTTCCTAACAACGAAACCATCCCCAAAGTCTGGAAAAAACTTCTCAAGGAAAATGGAATCCAACTCCTCGACCAACATCAAACTGGAGCGGTCACTATCACCTCCGACAACGACTCCCTCACCTTGGAGCCTACACTGAAGGCAGCTCGCTCGCTCACCCTGACCCGCGAGTAGTTCCGCTCCGCTCTACTATTCAGTGGACAATCGGGATTGATGGCTCCAGTTTTCTGCCGCACGAACAACCACCCAATACGCCATCGTCAGAAAAAATTTCAGCCTGCTACTCGCGCTACGCTACCTGAACCCACTGCGCACCCACGTTTCCGTGATCACACTGATCTCGCTAGCTGGTGTCGCCATTGGTGTAATGGTGCTCGTCGTAGTGCTTTCTGTATTCGGCGGCTTTGAGAAGCTGGTGAAAGACCGCGTACTCAGCTACACGCCGCACATCAACATCGAATACCTAGCTGGCTGGCCAACACAAGAAGAAGCCCCGGACTTCAATGCGCAAGAGGTTTGGCGCGGTGTGGAAAAAACTATGAGTTCACTGGAAGGCGTGGAAAGTGCTTATGCCTTGGTAAATGACTTCGTATTGCTCGATCGCGAGGGTGCCGTTGCGCCGGCATCGATGCAAGCGATTGACACGTCTAACAAATCACAACTCGAGTCACTGCAAGAGCTAATTAAACCCGACAAAGGAAACGCCGATATGGGCATGGGGGAAAATGCTGTTGTTTCCTCGCTCACCGCGGACAAATTCGGCATCGCTGTAGGCGATACCATTCAGGTTCACACGAACCGGAACCTGAAGCAGATCCAACCCGTGCTAAACCGCATCGGCGAGCCACGATTCGCTGAGACCTACGCGGAGGATCATAAACATATTCGGGAAACTCTCGACGGACTGATCACCGTTACCGGGGACAAGGAGACGGCACCCATCGAGGAGATGATTAACTTTTACCGGAATATTCTCACGCCAGTGCTGGATCTCAATATCCGCAATAGCGAAAAGGAAGTGATCGATGGCGTACAGTCATATTTGACAGATAATGAGCGCAGCACACCCGAGCCAGATAACAGCGGCGTATTCATTTTTGCCAAGGGGCACAAGGCAGCCATGATCAAGCTTCTGGACTCACTAGCCACGATTAATACTGACAAGGCGGACATTGACGACGTCAAAAACATGAAGACCGTGGTCTTGCCTAAGGACCTGAAAGTGATTGGCATCTATCAAGCTACGCGCCACGCTTACAGTCCAGACATATTTGTTCCGCTCAATGTTGGGCAGGATCTTGCTGGCCTAGGCGACGGCGTCCGCGGCATCGCGCTTCGGTTAGATGATCCCTACAAAGCGGCGCAAGTCATGGAAGACTTCATCGAGCCTAACATGCCTCCTGACGGCTACTGGGAAGCACGCACCTGGATGCAGGATCACCAGCAGCAGTTCTCACTGATCAAGACCCAGCGCCTTCTGCTCACATTCTGTCTCGCGTTTATCATGCTCGTCTCCGCCTTTTCCATCATGGCGGTGATGTTTACTGTTACGCTGCAGAAAAAACGTGAAATTGGCGTGATGAAAGCACTCGGCGCAGCACCTCACCAGATCGTAAAAGTATTTCTTCACCAGGGAATCATCATTGGCCTGTTAGGCGGCGTGATCGGGCTGGGCCTTGGCTACCTCGTGGTGACCTTCCGCCAGTCGATTCTCGATTTTTTCTCGAACCAACTCGGCTTCGATCCCTTCCCTGCCGACTTTAATGGCTTTGACGAGCTACCAGCCATCATCAATCCAATCGAGTGGGTATTGGTCTTCGCTTTTGCTTTCGCGATGTGCGTGTTTGCCACCCTAGTTCCGGCACTTGTCGCCTCCCGCAGCGATGCTGCGAAGTCTTTGCGAAATATGTAGCCATCCGGCGACGTATCCCCCGCAGGCTCAGGCCACACAATCTATATGAAATCACGCACCCTCGCAAGGCTGGCGCTCGCCCTGCTCACAATCACCCTCCCCGCCACAGCGGAAACAATTACCCGTGGCCCCTATCTCCAGCTAGCGACCGAGTCATCGGTTCACGTCGTTTGGCGCACCAAATCGGTAGTGACACCCAGCGTCCGCTACGGTAGCACGCCCAATAAGCTTGATCAGGTCTGCCCCGGCGAGAGCATCATCGTGCGCAGAACCGAGGAGCACCATAAGGCTTCAAACGCCAAACCTCTTTTTAAGGCACCCGAGGGCACCCGCCAGTTCGAAGCCAAAATTTCCGGACTCAAGCCGGACACCCGCTATTATTACGCCGTCTATGATGGCGACAAACGCCTGACGCCAGCCGAAACTGGTTACTACTTCCGCACCCACCCCGTGAGAGGGAAAAAACGCGACGCCTACATCTGGGTAGTCGGTGATTCTGGCACGGGTAACGCTTTTCAAAAACAAGTCCACCAGGCACTGATCGATCATAATAAAAAACATAA
>JBGCEU010000194.1:0-22536 GCA_045106535.1 Akkermansiaceae bacterium
CTCGGGGTTTCAGCCGCTGCTCTGCACGGCTGGCAAGATGACTTTTCCGGGCAGCTGAGTGATGTAGATTATGCTATCTCTCAGGATGGCTTTAACCGATTGGTAGAAGATCTCGCAGCTTACACACGAGAATGTGGTTGGCAGTTGTGTCAGGTTCTTCGTCATGAGAGTACCGCGGCTTTTTGTGTCTGTTCTTGGAATGAAGATCCAAGCCGAGTGGTTGCGCTGGATGCGTGCAGTGATTACCGTCGTCTCGAACGTATCTTAATAAGCGCAGAGGAGCTGCTGGAAAATCGTCAGCGATTAGAGTGGGGCGGCTATAGATTAAGCGAGACGATGGAGCTGCGCTACCGCTTCACCAAAGCCGCCGTAAAAAATAAGCCGGCAGATGTCTTGGCTCCAGAGCTTGCCGAATATTCCAACCAAGCTCGTAAAGATCTTGAAACATGGTTACAGGAGCGTTGGACTATAAAGTTAGAAGATTGGAACTCGCCACAGCAAGCCAATGCTTGGGAACGACTGGGAGCATTAACTCTTGAAGGAAAGAAAAACGGGTTAATTGGTTCGTTCCGCCGAGTAGCATGGCGTATCACGCGACCAACAGGGTTGGTGGTGACGAACGTAAATGCTGAACAGGATGCAGCGGTTATTGATGCGTTTAATAGGCTTTATTTTCGGAGGAGCGAAAAGGTGAAAAATTTTAAGCTAGGAGAATTAAAAAAGTTATTGGTGAGCACCTTGCTGCGATGTGATAGCTTGGGAGCTATATGGAAACGTTTATTAGGTCGTGACCTTTGGTTGGAAGCGTCACCTGAAGAGAGTCCTGCACAATTGGTAAAGCGAATAGCTACACACCTCAATCAAAGGTGTTTAAAGAGAGAAGGTGTTAGTTCAACTTCGCCATGAATGCTGTGGATAGCAGTGAGAACATAGCAGAGGGGGAAGACCGCTCTCGTATACTAATGTCTGCATTTGCCTGTGAACCGGGCCGAGGCTCAGAACAGGAAGTTGGCTGGCGATGGGCACTCGAGATGTCAAGATGGTTCGACGTTACAGTTATTACCCAAACACGTAATCGTCCAGGGATTGAACGTGAACTGAAGAAGGGCCTGCCAGAAGGGCGCTCATTACAGTTTGAGTATTTCCAACTAGCGGAGCCAATCTACAGAATGAAGAGTAGGTTTGATCCTCTTACCTGGCCGTATTATGCCATCTGGCAGTGGGCGATGATACGGGTTGCTCGACGGTTACATCAAGAAAAACCCTTTGTCTTGGCGCACCATGTGACTTTTGTTTCATATCGGATCCCCATTTGGCTGAAAAGGTTAGGTTTGCCTGTAGTTTTTGGGCCAGTCGGGGGCGCTGACAAGGCTCCTTTTAATTTGCTTGTTAGAGGCTTTGGAGTAGGTATCAGGTTTAAGGAAATTGTTCGCAATGTGATGACGGATGTTGGGGCGGTTGTTATCCGGTTGTTTCCCCCACTTGCAAAAAGACGAGGATATTGTCTCGCGGCGACCCCATCGATGGCTAAAATATTCAAAAGCCTCAATTTTCCTCATGATGTGTTCCCTGCGATTGGAATTGACCTTGCTTCACAATCAGGCGACTTACCCGTGCGGTCTGAAAAAATTAAGTATTTGTTTGTTGGTCGTTTTCACCCCCTGAAAGGAACACATTTATTACTTGAAGCATTTGCCCGCGCGAAAGTCGATGATGCTCAACTTACACTTGTGGGGGGAGGTGCTGACGAAGACCAGCTTCGTAAACTGGCGGATCAGCTAGAGATTGCTGATCAGATCACGTGGACAGGTAAGCTGCCCAGAGAAGATCTAGCCGAGTACTATCAAAATCATGATGTACTCGTAGTTCCTAGTTTATATGAAAGCGGCGGGTTGGTGGCTTTGGAGGCAATGGCGCAGGGAATGCCTGCCATCGTGCTTGATGTCGGTGGTCATTCGGCTTCGGTGACCGATGGTTGTGGTGTGAAAGTTTCGCCAGAAGGCGAGGTGGATCAAGTTATTGATCGATTGGCTAAAGCGATGCGTCTTTACGCTGATAAACCTGGGAAAATTGTCAGCGACGGACAGCGTGCTTACGACCAAATTGCCAACGAATACGACTGGAGTCATAAAGCACTGCGTATGAAAGGCATTTACGATCAGGTTGAACAGTCTTGATGTGGTTTTCTAACGAAACAATTTTTTGATATATAAAAGCGAACTTATAAAATGAAGCTAATCCATATTATAGCCGGAGCACGCCCAAATTTCATGAAGATTGCGCCTATTCTACGGGCGGCAAAAAACTATGAAGAACAGATCACATGTCGAGTGGTTCATACGGGGCAACATTATGATGAGGCGATGAGTGATGTATTTTTTGATGAACTTGGAATCCCCGAGCCGGATCATCACCTTGGTTGTGGTGGAGGTTCACATGCAGAACAAACGGCTAAGATTATGGTTGCCTATGAGAAGTTATGCATAGAGGAACAACCGGACATATTGCTTGTCGTAGGAGATGTTAACTCAACTCTCGCGTGTTCAATCGTGGCGACAAAACTCCACGTGCCAGTAGCTCATGTGGAGGCCGGGTTACGAAGTGGTGACCGTGACATGCCAGAAGAGATTAATCGCCTGGTCACCGATGCGATCAGTTCATGGTATTTTGTCACCGAGCCAAGTGGTGTTGAGCATTTGCGTCATGAAGGAAAGCCTGAAGAGAGCATCCATCATGTAGGTCATGTCATGGTGGACAACGTTATGCACCAACGTGCCATTCTGGATCGTGAGCCCCGCTGTAATAGCCCGGCAGCAGATTTTAAGAAAAAGCACCCACGCTATGGTGTTGTGACGATGCACCGGCCCTCGAATGTCGATGACAAGGAGCTGTTTTCAGCCTTGGCTGATTCATTGAAAAAGATCGCAGAAGACCTTCCCTTGATTTTTCCAGTGCATCCGCGCACACGCCAAAACATGGAGAAGTTTGGTGTCGACCTTGGTCCGAATGTTGAGCTTCTCCCACCACTGGGCTACATGGATTTCCTTGATGCGTGGAAGGATGCTGCTTTGGTGTTAACCGATAGTGGCGGATTGCAGGAGGAAACAACGGCTCTTGGTATTCCTTGTCTAACACTACGAGAGAATACTGAGCGCCCGATCACCATTGACGAGGGCACGAACGTATTGGCGGGAACTGACCCGGCTGTGGTACTAGAAGAAGCTCAAAAAATTATTAGGAATGGTGGCAAGCAAGGGCGCCGCCCGGCCTTATGGGACGGTAAAGCCGCAGAGAGGATTATTGAGATTCTATTGAATCCTACTCAATAAATCGGTCTTTCACCTGATATATAAATTAGTATGAAGATTGGTTTTATAGGTGCAGTTCCCCCAACTTCGGTGTTTCCTCTTGATTGTATACGGTCTCATTACCGTAAGCCCGCACATCCCGCTCCATGGATTGGTGGATTGCTGCCAGAATTGGTTAAGAAATCAGATTTTGAAGTAAGAGTATTTGTAGCTCATCGTGCGCTTTTAAAGAGATGCGTTGTTGAGCATGATGGTGTGACTTATGAAGGAATACCATGTCCATTCCTCGAGCGATTCGCTCCGCACACATTACATTTTGCCAAGTCAATGGCAATGAGTTCGGGTATACGCAAGTTTAAGCCAGATTTAATCCATGCGTTTGGAATGGAAAACGGATCAGCAACCATGGCATTGAGACATGGCGTTCCCGTTTCTTGTTTCATCCAGGGAATAGCTGAAAAATTACTTCCATTCTACGGTCAACGTAGTTGGGTAAACAAGCATGTTGCTGTGCGATGTGAGCGGTCTGCTGTGAGCCGTATTCCTTGGATGATTGCCGAAACAGAATTTGCAAAAGAATGGGCTTTGATGCGTAATGCCAGGGCAGAAGTTGTAGTGATTCCCCACCCTCTGCGACCATCATTTCTAGAAATTTCAAGCCAGCCAACGTCTAAACGAATTGTAACTGTTGGTGGTTTGGATGACAGAAAAGGTATGGATACTATCATACGAGCATTTGCATTGATTGATGATTTATCTTCACAGTTATCAATCTGTGGTTCCGGCCCATCAGTAGAAGATTTAAAAAACTTAGCTGTTGATCTTGGAGTGTCCGAACGAATTGATTTTCGTGGAAGCTTGAACACTGAGGAAGTAATGAAGGAACTTTCTCGTTCAGCGATTTTTGCCATTGGATCACGTATGGATACTTCACCAAATGTGGTGACTGAAGCGCACGCGGCTGGTCTTCCGGTAGTAGGAACGCGTGCCGGGGGCATACCTGAAATGATAGAAGATGGGGTAGACGGTTTCCATGTAAATATTGATGACAACGAAGGCATGGCTGCAAAGTTACAGCAATTGTTATCTGATTCTGATATCACGAAAACAATGGGAGATGCTGGTAAGAAAAAAGTAGACCAGTTAAACGACCCTCAACGAGTGACAAAAGAGCAGGTGAAGTTCTTTGAGAATATTCGTCTGGATCTTGAAGTCCAGTAGTACGTAATTATCATTATACTCAGTAAGTTTTATAAAAATGAAACAGATTCTCATAAGTAAAGGAAACCCAATTGTCGCCAATGTGCCAATTCCGGAATCTGTGCCCGGATTCTTGTTGGTTCGTCTGGAAGCGAGTTGTGTTAGTCCTGGAACAGAAATGGCTGGAATCGCCGCATCAGGAAAAAGCCTTCTTCAGAGGGCGATGGAGCAGCCGGACAAAGCCAAGGCTGCCATTCTGCAGATGAAAAAGCAGGGCATAGGAAAAGTATGGAATCAAGCCAAGAAAAAATTCGGTAAAGAGGGTCTGAGCGGCTACTCGGCTGCTGGAGTTGTTATCGACTCTGGGGCAAGCTGTGATGGGTTTGTTCGGGGTATGCGTGTCGCGGTGGCTGGAGCGGGCTTGGCAAACCATGCTGAATTTGTGACAGTGCCTATTAATCTAGCTGTACCAATACCAGATGGAGTGAGTTTTACTGAGGCAAGTAGTGTCGCTTTGGGTGGCATATCAATGCAGGCTGTAAGGCGTGCAGAAGTTAGCTTAGGCGAAAGGGTGGCTGTCATCGGATGTGGCCCACTTGGCTTGCTTGCCGTTCAAATGCTAGTGGCTTCCGGATGCCGAGTGTTTGCCACGGATCTGGATGCGCGAAGACTTGCAATGGCACGAGAATTTGGCGCAGAGCAAGCGGTCTCTCCAGCAGATGAAGATATCGTTTCTCGCGCAACCCACTGGTCTGGCGGGATGGGGGTCGATTCCGCGATCGTTTTTACCGCTACTTCTTCTGGGGAACCGGTATCCCAAGCATTCCGGATGGCACGGAGGAAAGGGAAAGTCGTTTTGGCCGGCGTAGCAGGTGGCGAGTATAAGCGCGATGAGATGTATACCAAGGAACTGGATTTTCTCATCTCTACCTCATACGGCCCTGGTCGATACGATGATGAATACGAACTACGTGGCAAGGATTATCCCTATGCGTATGTCCGGTGGACGGAAAAGCGCAATATGGAATCCTATCTAGATTTGATTGATAGCGGGCGCGTGAATATTTCCCCGCTTATCGAGATTGTTAAATCAATTGACGATGCTCCAGCCGCTTATGAGGAATTAAAGTTACCAGAGCGACCGTTGTTAGCCGTGCTTCGTTATGAAGCGGAGGAAGAATTAAAAGAAAACACTGCTCCTGCCCCAGAGGGTGGCACTTCATGGAAGACAATATCTGAAGATGACGCCCTTGCTATCGCGTTAGTGGGAGTAGGAGCTTTTGTTCAATCCATGCATGTGCCGATTTTGAAAGCTATGGGAGGCCGAGTTGCTGTCCCTTGGGCGCTTTCTCGCACTGGTCCAAGTGCACGGGCTTGTGCTGCTCAGCTTGAAGGCTGCCAGATCGAGACAGATTATGACAAGGTTCTTTCTGATACTGGCGTGAATGCTGTTTTGATAGGAACACGCCACAATTCCCATGCAGACCTAACAATACGAGCATTGAATGCTGGCAAAGCCGTATTTGTTGAAAAGCCGATGTGCCTTACACCTGATGAGTTTGACACAATAAGCGCTACCGTGGAAAACAGTTCGGCACCATATATGGTCGGTTATAACCGACGTTATTCGCCATTCGCTGACGTGATTCGTCGTGAGGTGGCAGGGCGAGCCAATCCTCTCATGATTCAATACACGATGAATGCTGGCTTCTTGCCAGCGGATCATTGGACACAAGGTCACGAAGGTGGTGGACGTCTGCTGGGTGAGGCGTGCCATATTGTTGATCTGTTTAGAAGTCTCGTCGGACATCCGGTTGTGAGTATGCACTGCGCACCTCTCAGGGGTAATAATCCGTCTTCACTACCAACAGATAATTTTAGTCTGACTCTAGCATATAGCGATGGTTCTGTGGCTTCATTGATATACACTGCACAGGGTAATAATGGTGTCTCCAAAGAGCGTATGGAAGTGTATTTTGATCAGAAAATTTTCAAACTGGATGACTATCTAACCATGGATGCTCACGGGATGCCGAAAGCGGAACTTATTCTCAAACAACAAGACAAGGGGCACGCAACCGAGATGAAAGCATTTCGCGATGCTGCTACATCGGGAGAACGTTTCCCTATTCCCTGGGAGGAACTGGTAGAGACATGGCAGGTGACTAGGCAAGCAGATGAGATTTGCAGGCAGGGTGGCCTTATTGAGTAATTTGTCAGGTATCTCTGTAAATGGATAAGGCTCTCATATTAGCTTATAAGGTTCAGAGGAAGATCAGGCGTGAGCTTCGCACTCGATGCACGCCTGCATTGACAGTCTGGGATGAGCGGAGCCTAAATGCAGCACTACGAGGTAAGAGTGCAAAGGCTTTACTTCTGGACTTCGCGGACTTGTCATGGAGCCATTGGCCAAAACAATGGCAGCAGTGGTTATCGCAGGAGGAGGCTGATGCGGTGATTGAAAAAGCTGAGCAGGCTAGAACGAATCAATTTGATCTACTTGGCAGCGGCCTCAAAGACCTCGGAGAATTTATCGATTGGCATAGCGATATTAGAACTGGGTATCGATGGCCATCAGACGCACACCATCGAAAAATTGCTTGGGATGCAGTTCCGCCTGGCACCGATATTAAAATGCCATGGGAACTAAGCCGTTGTCAGCATTTTGTAACAATGGGTCTAGCCGAGCAAGTTGCCGGAAATGGCGTATACTACGAGGCGTTCAAACAGCAGGTGCGCAGCTGGATTAAATCGAATCAATGTGGCTTTGGAGTCAACTGGGTGTGTGCGATGGACGTTGCGATCCGCTCTGTGAATTGGCTAACAGCTTTAAGCTTATTCAAAGATAACCTAAAGTCGGATACAGACGAGGCCTTTGCCGATGAGCTCGTCGAATCGCTTTGGTTGCATGGTCGCCACATCATGAGGAATCTTGAATGGCAAGGACCGCATTCGTCCTCTCTCGCCAACCACTTTCTTGCGGATATTTCCGGTTTGTTAGTAATTGGGGTTTTATTTAGAAATACTTCCCAAGGTAAGAAGTGGCTACGTTTTGCACACCACTGGTTTGAAAATGAGGTGAGGCGGCAGGTGTTTGAAGATGGTGCTCTCTTCGAGACATCGACAAGCTATCATAGGCTCACTTATGAAATGTTTCTCTGGGCGTCGACCATGGCCGAGAATATTGAGCAACCATTTAGCGATGGTTACCAAGAGCGGTTAATTGGTATGGCGAGTTTCGTATCTGCCTATACTACACCTTCAGGACACGCCGTGCAATTCGGTGATAACGATGGTGGGAGATTTTTAACTGCTGGTATAGAAAACCCAAGTGACCACCGATATCTCATGAGGGATGCTAGCTCTTTTGGAGCTAAATCTAACAGCCTTCTTCTTGGAGGCGGGAAACCATTACCCGTGGGAAATGATACAGGCACTTTTGATCAGGGCGGTTATTACTTTGCTCAAAATGAAGAGGCATGGATTGGTGTAAGAGCTGGTGAAGTTTCACATGCTGGAGCTCATGCACATGCTGATCAGTTGTCATTTGTTCTTACGCTTGGAGAGAGTGACATCGTTGTAGATCCGGGAACAGGAGTCTATTCTGCAGATACCGAAAAAAGGAATTTGTATAGATCCTCAGCCGCTCACAACACACCTCGGCTCAATAGGCTTGAAGCCAACCACTTTGATGGTGGCATGAGCGGTTTGTTTCGAATGAGAGATGACACGAGGACGGAAGTAGAAACGTGGGAAAGCACAGCAGATCAAACTCACTTCAAAGGAAAGCACTATGGTTACTCACGCGAGCGTGAAGGATGTGTGTGTGAACGTGAAATTCTGCTCAATCACAACAGGCTCACAGTCAACGATAGCCTCTCTAACGTAAGGGAAGGTGATGTGCTCGAGTGGACGCTTTGTTTTTCTCCAAACGTATCCGTTGCAGATGGTGTTAATGATTTGTGGCTTACCGCTGGTGGCAAACGAATAAAGGTAATCTTCCCCCCCGGTGCAGCATGGGAAGTGAGGAGAGGCCAAATGAGTCCTACTTACGGCGTAGAGCTTAACACCAACCTTCTAGATATAAAATACTTAGTGAACAAAGACGGTCACTACCACCAAGAACTCGTTCTCGAATGGAACTAACATTACACATGTATAATCATGGGAAAAACAACTGATAAACCAAAAGTAACATGTGTGCTGTATGGAACTCTGCAGCATCGTGGTCGGTTACTAAAACAAATCGCAGCTTTGCAAGCCGAAGGAGTGGAATGCGATTTAATTTACGGAGATCGAGGCGAGTTACCCTTGGATAAAAATGACTTTAATTTTCCTATAAAGGTTATACCGACACCGGCAGAGGGGCATCCCCTGTTACTCTTTATTCGTCAAATCCGCTTTTGCTTCAAAGCATCAAAATTGATTGCGAAGTCAGACACTACGCATGCATTATGTTTCTCACTCACTACTGCCTTGGCTGGCGTTTTAGCAAAGAGAAAACGTCAAGGACTCAAGGCCATTTTTGATAGCAATGAGTTGCATATTGAGGCACATATAAACCCCATTAAAAAAGCTCTATGGTCATTTGTGCAAAAATACTGTGTACCCCGATGCGACGTGATTATGCATGCGGAGGGTAACCGATTGGAGTATTTTAAAGAGCATCACGATCCAGGGACAGGAACACATTTCCTGTTGGAGAATTTTCCTTATTCAATCCCTCGAAATTCATTACGGCCAAAACCGGATAAACCACCTGTGCGAGTGTTATACGTCGGGGTCATGGGGCCAGACCGTTTCACCAGAGAGTTAGTGGATATTTTTAGAAGTTTGGCTCCAAAGTATTCCTTGGACTTTGTCGGGCCTATGTCAGTTGAGTTTAAAAAAGAGCTGGAAGATAAGCTGGAGTCAGATCCAGCACCGAATATTCGAATTCTTCCTGCCATTCCTCATGGTGAGATGTCAAATTTGATCCAAGACTATCATATTGGAATAGCACTCTATAGGAATGATAACCTGTGTAACTATTACTGTGCCCCCAACAAGGTATATGACTACATCATGAACGGCGTGCCCGTGCTGGCAAATGACTACCCCGGGTTGTTACATGTGTTGGAAGGTGATAAAATTGGTGCATGTGTTTCGAAAGTTGATTACGAGGATTTTAGCGCTGCGTTGGACAAAATTGTAGATGAAAACAGATGGGATAACCTGAGTGAGGAAATTAGACAGAAATACTCGTGGGAAGCACAGAACCCAGGCTATCTGGATCTGTATGGGCTATAACAAAAACACGAGTTTGCATAATAGGATCTTGTAATGGCATTTATTGCATTTCTTGGTTGTGACGGGTCGGGTAAGTCAGCTGTTATTGAGCAGTTGGCGCAAGTACTACGCTCGAGCGGAAGCAATGTTTGGTGTGGTCACTGGCGCCCGCAGTCATTGGACCAAAAGGTGTCGAGTCAGCATATTAGTAGTGCTGACGACCCGCATGGGCAGGCTCCCAGGGGCGCGCTAACCTCAGTCATCAAACTTGTATGGCTGTGGTTAAATTGGTGGATTGGCTGGATCAAAACCCTAGGTCACAATAGTAAACGCGGTTATGTAATCTATGACCGTTATCATGGTGACCTCAGGGTAGATCCAATCCGGTATCGTTATGGAGGCCCTCGCATACTAGCAGAATGGGCTAGCAATCTAATGCCTCAACCAGATATTGTGTTTTTTTTGGATGCGGATCCAGATGTGTTACTTTCTCGCAAACAGGAGGTATCTCGCGTGGCACTTACAAAATCAAGAGAGGCGTATTTGCAACTGACAAAGTGCCATTCAAGGTTTTGCGTCATTGATGCAAGCCAGCCACTTGATCAAGTGGTTGAGAATGTATTAAAACAAACTAAAGATCTAAGTTGAAAGCTGAAGATAGGTCATTGTGTGAAAAAATATTTTCTTCTGGAATGAAGAAACACAGTATCAGCTATGTACCGCTGATGCGTGATGGTCATGTTCTGTTGGCGCTGCCACTGCATCCTGATCTCGCCCAAGACACCCTCAATCTCTATCAGCCTCAAAAGTGGAAGGGGCGCCTCACGCGATCCATTTATAGAGGGCTAAGTAGGGCTGGCATCCATCGATTGTTACCAAAGTTTACCATTATTGATGGCTCGAAAGGGCTGCTTTCCGTTTTGAACGAGCAGTTGGGCGTGGATTCGATAGGTTTTCTTTTAGGTAACCCCGCTGGCAAGAATCGTAATATGATTGGTGTGATAGGAATAAAAAACCAACCGTATGTTGTGAAGGCGGGATATAGTGAGTCAGCAAATGGCGTACGTAGGGAGCACGAAAACATGCGCCGATTTTCTGGTAGAATTTCTTGTATCCCACGGGTGATGACATCCTGTAGTTTTGGTGATGCTCCAGAGACTGGTTTTGCATACGTAGCCGACATGGTAGAGGGTGATTCGCCACGGCACCTGAAGGAACACAATGAGGTGTTGGGTTTGTTACATGAATGGCTGGATTCTGGAGTTAAGAAGAGGCTTGGAGATCTTAAGCCATGGAGCCTTATGCTCAGCGCCACAGAGGAAGCTGGAATAGCGAGAGATGTTGTCGATGGTATATCATCTCTGGAAGTCGTTAGCCCGATTGTTCATGGCGACTTTGCGCCATGGAATATCAAAATGAAAACAGGATTGCCTCCCCGTGTAATTGATTGGGAGTCAGCCGAAGAATGCGGTGTTCCTGGATGGGATGGGATGCATTATCAAATTCAAAGATGGCAATTAGTTGAGGGTGTAGCTGATAGCGATATCTATTTGCGTTTGACGGAATGGATCAAGTCGAACGAAATGACAGACTACTGGAGAAAAACTGGGCTGGATGGTATAGAGGATATTCTTCTCGCATCTTACCTTATCTACTCGAGTTGTGTGCAAGGGTTTGAGCGGAAAGGATTATTAAAGCACTGGATGGCAGATAATAAGCAAACAAATGGATAGGTCAGATATACTATTAGTTGGCCAAACTCCACCACCGTTCCATGGTCAAGCTGTGATGACGGACATGTTGTTTGAGCACGACTGGATAGATATGAAGGTCGACCGCTTGCGGATGGCCTTTAGTGATGATATAGGATCAGTTGGTGAGGCTTCATGGTTGAAAGTATGGAAATTATGCGTTCTTGTTTGGAAGACATGGGGGAAGGTGATTAGCTCTCGTCCAAAGGTTCTCTATTATCTGCCAGCCAGTCCTAATTTAACGCCAGTTGTTAGGGATATTGTCTACCTTGGTATTGTAAGGTGGTTTTTCCCCAAACTAGTATTTCATTTCCATGCTGGGGGGTTAGACGAGTTTTATAGAAAAAGAAAGTGGCTCGGACGGCTAACTAAATTTGTCTATAACGGAGCCGACTGTGCGATAGATGTGAATATTACGGATCCCCCCTCTGGAGAGTATTTTCAAGCTAAGAAAACTAAAATAGTGATGAATGGTTTAAGCGTGGGGCAGGCCACTAGGCTCCGGCCAGATAATGGCGAGCTCCACCTCCTCTATGTTGGTCTACTATGTGAGGAAAAAGGTATATTGGAACTGGTTGATGTGGCCAATCGACTCAAGCAGGATGGTGTTGTCTGTGAGTTCGTCATGGTTGGCGGCTGGGAGTCGTCTGATGTGCAAAGTAGGTTTGAACAAAAGGCGACTGCCACCAGCGTAAGTGAGATGTTTCATTTCAAAGGAGCATTGTCAGGCAGTGCTAAATGGCAGGCCTATGCTGATGCAGACATCTTTCTCTTTCCGACTCATCATCCTACGGAAACATTCGGCCTGGTCATGATAGAGGCGATGGCTTACGGCTTGCCTATTGTGACCAATCGGTGGCGCGGGGTACCTCATGTGATTGGAAAAAGTGGTTGTGCTAAACTCTGTGAAGTTGGAGAACCGGAGCAGTATGCTCTGGCGATCCAAGAGATAGTTAATGACGATGCCTTAAGGCAAAAAATGTCTGCAGCAGCGACTCAGCGCTACCAGAGTCAATTCACGAGTGAGCATTTTCTTTCCAGTATGGAAAAGGTGTTCGTAGAAGTCTTGGAGTCATGAAGGGCTGGAGATAATGATTCGCGCATTGAACACAGTATTATGTTGCCTTGGGCTGTTGCTCGCAGGCTTGCTGGGTCTGACACTCAGTCTGCCAATGCAGGCGCCAGCTTTGGTTTCTATCGGGTTGGGAGGATTGCTTGGCGGATTGCTAGTTTTCCAGAATGTGCCGAACTGGCGTCTGGCAGTTCCGGCATTGATTGCGATCGTGTATTTTATTTTGCGGGCATCTATGTCACCAGTTGTTGACCTTGCAATGGAGGATATCTTTTTGGTTTCAGCTGCGGGATTGTTCTATCTGCTCGCAGGACCAATAGGTGGTACTGTTGGGCTGAGAGTTTCCTTGGCGCTGGTTGTGGTTGTGTTACTGATCCTTCATCTTGGAGCCGCGCTACAGCAGTCAGCGGGTGGCGAGGGTTACGGCTTGATATGGCAATTTACAAACAAGGCTAAGTCAGAGGGGAATGTGGTAACTGGCATGTACAGTTATCGTGGGAGCTTTGCAAACTTTGCAGTGATCGCCGCTATATTGTCATTGTGTCTTGGTGCATGGGGAAGATTTGCTATTACAGTTAGAACATTGTTTGTTTTGTTGGGAGCGGCAGCTATCGTGTTTGCATGTATGGCACATTCCAGATCGGCAATGATAAGCCTGGTTGTGGGTGGCGTAGTATTGCTGGTGATGCTGTGGATCTCTGCTGGGGGGCTACGCAAGGTGATTAGGCGGCGCGTGAGGACGGGTCTGGTGATATTGGGTTGCACCGGATTGCTAATGACAGTTGCCGGTGCTGTCTTGGTTTTTAAAAATAGAGCGCAGCACACTGCCGCCGGGTCAGATGTAATGTTCGACTCAGACGTGCGTCTTGCTTATTGGTCGATGGCGGCTGAACAGTTCGGAGACCATCCGATTTTCGGAGCTGGAAGCCGCAGTTTTTCCTATGAGAGCTTTATATACTGGAGCCCAAACCTTGACACTGGTGAGGCGAATCCTGAGTTTGTGCATAACGAATATCTCCAGTTACTAGCTGACTATGGCATTTTGGGTTTTCTGATCGCGGTTATCTTGTTGGGTGGGCATATTTTCGTTGGAATTGCGCGTGTCAGGGCACTTGCTGAAAAATTACCAGAGGATGGTCTGCGCGTTGGCTCGAATGCGATGGCGCTCGCTATTGCAGGGGTGGTCGGGATAGTGGTAATGGCTCTGCACAATGTGTTCGATTTTCGAACTCACCTCATGGCGAACTTGTTGTTGCTTATGTGTTGTCTGGTATGGGTCTTGCCAGTGGTGGGCAGAAAGCCTTCAGGTCAGGCGAGTAGATTGATGAGGTCAGCATCTGCTTTAATTGCACTGGTAATGGCAGCCGTTGGAGTAATAGCGGTATACTCAGGATTAAAGGAGCTGCGCGGAGGGATCCCATTATTGGTCAATAAAATGGCAGCAGAAACCGGCACATGGGATCCTAGTAATGCTCCAAGAAAGGTATGGATTCCTGCGCTGGAGGAATCGGTTAAGCTAGCGCCAAGCTACCGGAGGCATCTTAGGCTGGCTACCCTCTATCGATTAGAGGCCGAAGACCAGCAAGGAGATGGACGCCAAAAACTCATGTATAGGGCGATTTCCGAGTATAAGAAGGTGGCCAACAGACATCCCTATGAAGCTGTTTCCTTACTGAATCTGGCGAGTCTACACACGTACTTAAAGGACTATAATGCGGCAGACAGCTACTTTCAACGAGCGGACAAACTTGCTGAATCTAGGGAGCGTTGGTTTAGAATTCGCACGAAATGGGCAGACATGCATAGACAATGGGCTGGATATCTGTGGTTGAGTGGAGAAGTTACTGCTGCTGAGAGCCACTACGCTCGAGCGCTGAAAATTCTTGATGGTGCGATGCCTAACTCAGAAGACACCAGGAATATGTATCTTATGATAATTATTGAGAATGTTCGGATGCAAGATGGGGTAAAGAATTTTGAGGCGTCTGATCAATTACTTGACTATGCCAAAGAAAAACTTCCCATGCATGTTATAAATAGTGCAAGGTTTAACATTCGCCGAGAAATGGGTGACCACTATCTACGGAAGGGGAAATTCTTATGGTATAAAAGAAAACCAGAAGAGGCATACAAAGTTCTCAAGGAGGCGGAAAGAAGCTACCGAATTCATGAAGTAGTAATCAAGGGGCGGGAGGATGATAAATGGAAAAAGAGCTACGCAGAGGTCAAGGGGATCCTGAAATTCTTCAAGGATACAGGAGTGGGTAACTAGCAAATTGAATTTAGAGCGCCGGAAATCGCAATTGGCTGTAGCTCGCCGCACAAATATTGTGGCACTTCGAAGAAGATATACAAGATGAGTAATAAAAAAACAGTCTACGTCGGCATGAGTGCCGATTTGATCCATCCTGGTCATATTAATATCATCGAAGTTGCTCGGGGATATGGGGATGTTGTGGTGGGTTTATTGACTGATAAAGCAATCGCCAGTTATAAACGGCTTCCTTGTTTGCCGTTTGAACACCGCAAACAAATCATTGAGAACGTCAAGGGAGTGGTGAAGGTGATGCCTCAGGAAACTCTGG
Organism: Akkermansiaceae bacterium; assembly: GCA_045106535.1. Classification (GTDB taxonomy): domain Bacteria; phylum Verrucomicrobiota; class Verrucomicrobiia; order Verrucomicrobiales; family Akkermansiaceae; genus Oceaniferula. Next base: position 15,185 of record JBGCEU010000194.1, read on the forward strand.
ATTACGTGGCCAATCTGGAGGCAGTTAGACCCGGTTTTGTGGTTCATGGCGACGACTGGAAAAGCGGCCCGCAGCAGGAAACTCGGGCCAGGGTGATCAAGGCACTGAGCCAGTGGGGTGGAGAATTGATCGAACCGAATTACACCGAGGGGCTGTCGTCCACAGCGCTCAACAAGGCCGTCAAGGACATTGGCACGACCCCGGGTATCCGGTTGGGTAAATTGCGACGTCTCATTGAGGCAAAATCAATCGTAAGAGTTATGGAAGCCCACAATGGTCTCTCTGGATTGATTGTTGAGCACTGCAACGTGCAAGAGGATGGTAAGACTGATGAGTTTGATGCGATTTGGTTGAGCAGCCTTACCGATTCGACGGTGAAGGGTAGGCCTGATATTGAGTTTGTGGATCTCACATCAAGAGCACAAACGATCAATGAAATCCTCGATGTTACGACTAAGCCGATCATTTTTGATGGTGATACCGGTGGTATTGTCGAACACTTTACCAAAATGGTGAGATTGCTTGAGCGCATGGGTGTCTCCGCGGTGATTATTGAGGATAAGCAGGGCTTGAAGCAGAACTCACTTTTCGGAACGGATCGTCCTCAGGTGCTGCTAGAAAAAAAAGCGATGTGCGAAAAAATCCACGCAGGGAAACAGGCTCAGGTGACGACTGAATTTATGATTGTGGCACGCATTGAAAGTTTGATTGCAAAGCAAGGTATGGAGGATGCGTTGGAGCGTGCTCTAGCATATATCGATGCGGGGGCTGATGCATTGATGATCCATAGCCGTGAGCAAAGCGGCATGGAAATTAAAGAATTCTGCGACGCCTACAAATCATTTGAGAAGAGGGTGCCTTTAATATGTGTGCCTACGAGTTACCGTCATTTTTATGAAGATGAATTAGCGGGGATGGGATTTAATGTCGTCATTTATGCAAACCACCTGTTAAGAAGTGCCTATCCGGCGATGAAAAATACAGCAGAAACCATTTTGAAAAGTAAACGGAGCCTAGAGGCGGATGAGTTCTGTATGTCAGTCAAAGATATTCTAACACTCATCGATGATTAAGTCAGCAGAGGCGGACTGATGCAGTAGCCAATCATCAATCTCCACCCCTTCAGTTCTTTCCCACACATGCTTACTTGCAAAACATTCTATCAATCGCTGACAGATACAGGGGTAGGTTTTTACGCTGGAGTTCCTGATTCCTTGCTTAAGGAAATCTGCGCATGCATCACCGAGCTGGCGGATGAAAATCATCACGTGATTACGGCCAATGAAGGTGCGGCAATCGGTCTGGCTACAGGCAGTTTTCTGGCAACAGGTAATCCGAGCATGGTGTATATGCAGAATTCCGGGCTGGGCAATGCGGTGAATCCTTTACTCTCGCTGGCGGATCGTAATGCCTATTCTATACCGATGCTGTTGATGATTGGCTGGCGTGGGGAACCTGGAGTGAAAGATGAGCCGCAACATATGAAGCAGGGTGAAGTGACGCTAGAGTTGCTGGATGTCATGGGCATTCCTTACGCCGTGTTACCCAATACCGATGACGAGGCTCATTCAGTTCTGCAAAAAATGATGGCAATGGCTAAAGATCTTCAGCAACCCGTCGCCGTCGTCGTGCGTAAGAATACGTTTGCCCAATACGACCAACAAACCGAGGAGGCAGCTTATTCTGATCTTATCTTGAGTAGGGAGGAAGCACTCGAAATTGTGTTGGCTGAAATTGACGGGGGTGACGTGGTGGTTGGCACGACAGGAATGATATCCCGTGAAATTTATGAGTGCCGTGTAAAAAACAAACAAGTGCACAGCCGAGATTTTCTAACCGTTGGCAGCATGGGGCATTGCTCACAAATCGCGATGGGGATCGCCATGTCGAATAATGAAAAAAAGGTCTATTGTATTGATGGTGATGGTTCTGTGATCATGCACATGGGGTCGCTGGGAGTTATTGGGCAATACAAGGGGGGAAACTTAATCCACATTGTTATAAATAATGGTAAACATGATTCCGTGGGTGGTCAGCCGACCGTGGGTTTTGATATTGACATTCCAGCCGTAGCAAAGGCCTGCTGTTATCAAGAATCTGTGTGCGTTGATACTGAGGAGGGAATCCGTCAGGAAATAGCCAAATTGCGAGAGGCCGGAGGAACCGCTTTGCTGGAGATTCGTGTTTTGCCTGGAGCTCGACCTGACCTTGGAAGGCCAATCGGTAAGCCGATCGAGAATAAGCACATGTTCATGGATTTTTTGAGATCGTAAGCTTGAGGTGATGGTAGAGTCTGTAAATTCTGGTGTATTTTTTGGTGAAAGTTCGTTAGATGAGTTGGGGTGTAGGCTCGATGCAGGCGAGCATCATTCAATTTTATTGGTGACGGGTCGGTCAAGCTACGAAACCAGTGGGGCGAGCCGTTTACTGGCACCGGCACTTAATGGGCGCCAGGTCACACGCGTTTTTGATTTCCAGACCAATCCTCAAAAAAGCGACCTTCTCCGTGTTTTAGATGAAATAAAAGGTGTCGACTTTAGCGCGATTATTGCGGTGGGTGGTGGTAGTGTTATGGATGTTGCCAAGTTGATTAAGTGTTTCGCCCAAGCGAATGAACAGATTGACGAGGTGCTATATTCAGCGAGTGATGCCACACCCTCCTCAGTCGCCTTGTTCGCAATACCAACCACAGCAGGATCTGGGAGTGAAGCTACTCAATTTGCAGTGCTATATGATCGCGGCACTAAATATTCGGTGACTCACCCGAAACTCTTGCCTGATGCAGCATGGGTGCTGCCTTCTCTTCTGTCGAGCGTACCCCAAAACATTGCGGCAGCAGCTGCAATGGATTCATTTTGCCAAGGGGTAGAGTCCTATTGGAGTATTCATTCGACTGATAAGTCAAAAGAGTTAGCGCGTCAGGCGATTTGTCTTTCATGGGATTTTATGCTTCCTGCAGTTGTTGACAGGGATCAAGCTGCGCTTGAAGCTATGGGTGAAGCGGCGCATCTTGCAGGTATGGCAATTAATTTAACCAAGACAACTGCAGCACACTCATTGTCATATGCCTTGACGGCATATTTTGGTTTGGCGCACGGACACGCAGTCGGGCTGATGTTGCCCGATATTTATCAATACAATGAGGGAGTAGAAAACGATGATATCTTGGATCTTCGGGGTGTTGGCTATGTGAAGCGCGTCATGGTTGAAATAGCTTTAATGCTTGGGCATCGCTCGGTTCAGGATGCCGCTGAGGCTATTCGCGAGCGTATGAAGAATTTAGGAATGCCTAACAGTCTGAATGCAGTGGGTATTACCGATCCAACGCAGCGCGAGCTGCTTATCGAACACGGATTCAACCCGGACAGGGTTAATAACAATCCTAGAAAATTATCGACACAAGAATTACGCTCGATTCTTACGGTAACGTCGTAACCTATACTATCAACTAGCCGATGATGGATTCAAAAAATTACACCTATGAGGATTTCTGGGAGATGCGCGGAAAGCAATCGATGTGGTTTACTCTCAATGTAAGCTATCGATTAGGAGCTTATGTCGCACTGTGGGCATCCAAATTGGGCTTGAATCCCAATTCAATATCTCTCTTGTCTGCAGCTATTACTGTATTCACACCTTTCCTAGTATACTTAATGGGGGCTGATAACCTCTTCGCGGGTCCAGTGCTAATCATTGGGTTACAGTTAGGATATATTTTTGACTGTGCAGACGGGCCTCTTGCCAGAGTCACGGGTCAGGGAAGCAGTTTTGGAATATTAATGGACAAAATTTCAGATTTGGGATCTGGAATGTTATTTCCCTGCGTCATGGCTTATGCGGCGGGGCATTACTATTGCCCGTATGTTGAGGGTAGACCGGACTACACGCTGAGAATTCTGTTATGTGTTTTGTTTTTGCGTGTGACACTCAGTGTGTGGATGTGGCTCAAGGAATTAGTGCTTTATAAAGCTGATCGTACAAGATTGGACTTGAGGAGTCATGGCTGGTGGTGGAGATTAAAAAAAGCTGTAGGAATCTATATTGATGAGCCGGTATATCGATTAGGTATATCAATTGCTTGGATCGTTGGGCTATTCTGGGAATTTATCATTCTCTATTCGGCTGGAATCTTTATTATAATAATTGTATACATACTTTCCTCGAAAAAAGAGATGGATGCGATGGACAGGCAGAATATGAATTAATTGCCCCTGCGACTCTAGAAATATACAAATATTATTTATGAAAACAAAAAACTTAAGCCATTCTATAGTTATGCCCGCCACTCTAGTTGGACTAGTGGCGTTGTTCTTTTGGCTGATTTATCCTGTCTATCCAAACTCATCAACTTCTGAAGACCGTGTTGTCCTCTGGATGGCTGATGCTTGGAAGGGGGATTTCATGCACGGTTGGGCGGTGCCTGTATTATTTGTAATCTTTATTTCGATGGCTTGGAAAACAATGAAAGCAGAGCCAGTGAAGACTGCTCCAGTTGGGCTTGTCGTAGTGGCATTTGGTATATTGCTTTTTCTGGCGTCGGTAAGAACGTTACAGCCCAGAATAGCACTATTCGGGCTACCGTTCTTGATTTTTGGTGGAGTTCATTTTGCCTTTGGTTGGCGAGTTGCGCGGCATGTTTTGTTTCCCGCATTTTTCTGGTATTTTGCGATTACGCTTCCTGGCCTCCAGCAAGCGACAAATGGACTACAGGTGGCGGTGACTAAATCTTGTTATCAAGTTGGTACATTTCTTGGTATGGATCTGATTGTATCTGGCAATAATATCTATTCAGCTGACGGCAGTTGGAACGAACTTAAAATAGCAGAAGGGTGTAGCGGTATTCGATCTGTGATGGCGCTCGTTATGATTTCTGCAATTTATGCATACTATACTCAAAAGAACGTTTGGAAAATGGCATTTTTGTTCGCCTGTTCGTTGCCTCTATCTCTGGTAGCAAATTTTTTCCGTATCTTCACAATTTTGGTATTGTCTGAAATGGGGTTCAGTAAATTTGCCTCAGGTATTTACCACGACTGGGCGGGCTTGCTTTTCTTTTTTCCTGTTGCACTTGCTGGATTGTTTCTTATCGATAAGCTGTTGAATTGGAGAGAAAATCGTAAAGTCGTAAGAAAGCGAATCCAATAGTCTATTAGCTAGCTCAAAAGATTACTCATCAATATTATGAATACAGTTTCAAAGCGCCTCTACATACTGGCTATATTTTTAGCAGTTGGGTTCTCTGCTATCTGGCTGTTGCCACAATCCGGAGACATGAAGCTATCAAGGCTTGAGCGCCACCTTCCAGTTAGGTTCGATATGGTGCGGGGCACCAAAAAGCAAATTACTGGCGAAGAACTTAAAATTCTAGCAAAGGATACCGAATTCGAAAGAATGGAGTATGTAGATCTTGAAAACCCCCACCATCCTCCTGTTGAGGTCTCTGTGGTGTTTTCTGGAAAAGACATCAACAATAGTATTCATCGACCAGAGCGATGCTTAAAATCGCAGGGTTGGAATTTTACTAAACAGCGCAAGGTCGTGATCAAAGGGGCACTTCCCGACGGTAGTGATTTGCCGATGCGGGAGATCGTTTGCGACCAGACAATCAAAAATGGAGAGAGGCAAATTAAAGTTCGGCGTGTGCAATACTACACTTTTCTAGGACATGAGGCGATTACCGAGGATCATTACACAAGGACACTTCAGGACATGAAGGATCGACTGTTCAAGGGCTACGATCAACAATGGGCTTACGCGACTTTTTCCATGCCAGTCACTGAAGTATATGCGGAACAAGGGCTTATTGATGCCAAGTCGTCTTTTACCCTAGAACAATCGGAGGAAATGCTTGAGGCTTTTATTCGGAAACTGGCACCCTTGGTGGTTGACCAGAAAAGCGAATAGTGAGCATGGTCGTTAATCTACTTGAAAGCTATCGTCTGAAAATTAGTAACTAAGGTTAACCCAACATTATGCTCGGTTCAAAACAAAGAGAGCAATTCTCAATTCAGGCGTTGCAGTTATGTGACGCCTTTCTAGTTTTTGCTGCATTTTGGATTGGAGACAAACTTAGGCCTGAGCTGCTTTCCTTATTCGGTATGGCCGAGGAAGAGGTTTTGGGTCTATCCCAAATTTCCTGGCTATTGTTTATCGTCGTGCCTTTCACTCCCCTTATTCTGGAGATGTTTGGGTTCTACCGGAACATGATGCGTAAAAAGGTGACGACGTCTTTACGCCAGATGTTCCAGTGCTTGTTAGTCATAGGTGTCGCCGTTGCGGTCATGGTGGTCTTTTTCAAGATGTCACCATCTAGCCGGCTAGTTCTGGCCGTGGCTTTTTCATTGTCCGCGTTACTACTGTTAACTCGGGATGCTATTGTCAGAAGATCCCTACGGAAATCAGCTCGTGAGGAAGGAAAACGAGAGCGGGTGGTTTTGGCCGGGACGCCGGAGGACATCGCGGATCTGCTCGATTCAATGCCGCACGAGGTAACGGACTACTGGCAAGTAGTCGATAAATTCGATCTTACCGAGAAGCCACTGGAGCAACTCGAAAAGACCCTCATTGATGAGTCGGTGCAGAGGGTTATCATTGCGGCGCGGCAAGTTGTATTTCGACAGATTTCCCGCACAGTTGAGCTCTGTGAGAAACAGGGTATTGAGGCTTGGGTATCAGCGGGCTTCATCCGCACCCAAGTATCTCGCCCCACATTTGACAACCTTGGAGGCAAACCGATGTTAGTGCTCAGGGCGACACCGGAATTATCTTGGGCTTTGCTTCTCAAAGGTGCCATGGATCGTGTAGGCGCGGCTCTTTTCATTTTGTTCACGTTCCCGATATGGATTTTTGCTTGGGTGGGAATCCGTATAACGAGTCCTGGAGCTCCTGCATTTTTTCTTCAGGATAGAGCTGGCCGATATGGTAAACCATTTAAGATGTGGAAATTTAGGACGATGGTACCTGATGCCGAGGCAAAACTTGCTGAAGTAAAAAAAGATGTCGGTAATGAAATGAGTGGCCCCGTCTTTAAGCTGGAGAATGATCCTCGTGTATTTCCATTTGCCCGTTTTCTGAGAAAGTGGAGCATTGACGAGTTGCCACAAATGCTCAACGTGCTCACGGGAGATATGAGTTTGGTCGGGCCACGCCCGCTTCCAGTTTATGAGGTCAAGGAATTTGAAAAATCTGAACACCGCAGAAGACTTAGCGTCAAGCCTGGCATCACCTGCACATGGCAGGCATACGGCCGAAACAGCATCACCGAGTGGGAAGACTGGGTGAAGATGGATACTGAATACATCGATAATTGGTCGCTCTGGCTTGATGTCAAATTGCTCATTATGACGGTGCCT
>JBGCEU010000195.1:0-15057 GCA_045106535.1 Akkermansiaceae bacterium
CGGTGTATTTCATGTTTAGCCTTTGTTTATAAAGACATCGAACTCTGGGTTCACGCACTTGTCACCCCAGCGTTTGTAGACAGCACGTAAGTTTTTCCTAGATTCAGGTTGCTCACCCTTGTCACCCGTTTCCTTGATCCACGTGTTGAGAATATCGCGGTGCCGTTTGAGTTCTGCCACATACTTGGGATCGGTAGCGAGGTTGTTCACCTGGTGCGGGTCTTTCTCCATGTCGTAGAGCTCCTCGGATGGCCGCTTGCCGAAGAATGCCCAATCTGGGATTTTACCGAGTTTCCCAGAAGCGTGCAGCTCACGGAGGCGCTTGGTCGGCGCTCTGTTGTCACGGTATTGTGGCTGGAGCAAAACCCTGTCTGTTAGGAAATTTTTAATGTAACGGAATTTTTCCGTGCGCACGGTACGGATGCGGTCGATCGTGTAGTCACAGCGATCGCGGGCGGAGACGACGTGGTCGCGCTTTTTGTAATCCTCTGCGAACAAATCCTGCCCGTGCAAGTAGTCAGGCAACTCGATACCCGCTAACGCCAAAGTGGTGGCAGATATATCGAGTGCGCTGATCATTTCCTGACGCACGGCCTTCTCAGGAATGCCCGGTCCTGAAATAATGAGCGGCACGTGAACGCCACCCTCATAACAAAACTGCTTATGGCGCAGCGAGTGATTGTTGCCGTGATCTGAAAAGAAAAATACAATCGTGTTTTCTAACAAACCGTCATCCTTCAGGCGCCGCATAATATTCTGCACATGCCCATCGGTAACTCGCACGGTGTTATAGTGATGCGCCCAGCCCTCACGAAACATCTTCTCGTCCGGGAAATAGGGCGGCACCTTCATGGTTGCCGGATCGACCTTGTCCTTCAGCCCCTTCGTTCCAGTTTTCCCTCCTTGTAGCTGAATCTGCCCAAACCATGGCTTACCCTTTGGGACACCCGTCCAGTCAGCTTTTCCAACCTTGGTGGAGAATCGATTTTTTTTACCTGATTTAGGCTTTGGGTTTTTTACCGAGTAATGCTCGTCGCGTTGGTAAACGAAGTTGTAATCGTCCTTACCTTTGTTGAAAGTTTCGTAACCGTGTTCGCGAAAAATTTGCGGTAGGGTCTTGATGTTTTTGGGTAAATAGATTTCTGATTCCTCAGTCCGTGACGACCGATGCTGGTGAGTTCCGGTCGTTGTTTGGAAGACTCCCGTAATCATTGCAGATCGACACGCCGAGCAGACTGGAGCGGGGACATAACATCTCGAAAATCTAACACCTGACGCGCTCAGCTTATCCAGCGTGGGTGTCTTACCCGCATTAACCGGGTGCCCATAGGACTCCATCCATGGGGAGAGGTCTTCACAGTAGATCCAGAGGATGTTGGGCTTCTGGGAAAATGCGGACGACGCCAGAGCTATCAGAGCCGCGAAAGTAAGAATGAGTCGAGGGATCATGGTTATAGAACGCGTTATGCTTTGCACATGTTTCCATAAACAATTGCGAGCCTCTAGGCAAACACCTTCCCAACATACCCAGTTTCATCTCGATGTGCTGCGGACTCGCGGAAAATCCTTCCCCCCTAACCGCATTCTCGCTTTGATAACAGCATGCCGATGGATCGCCCAGCCGCACCTGCTCCCTCAGCGGAGGCTCTTGATACTTTTATCAGTAAATGGGCGGCATCAGGTGCTGCCGAGCGGGCGAACTACAACAGCTTTCTCAACGATCTCTGTGACCTCCTCGGCGTCGCACGCCCTGACCCTACGCAGGAAAAAACCGAACTCAACAACTACGTCTTTGACCGCAGCTTCACGAAAACGGACAAAGATGGCGAGACCAGCCCGGTCTATCTGGATCTCTACAAACGTGGCCACTTTGTCCTGGAAACCAAACAAGGCTCCTCCGGCGAAGGCGATAAGGTAGGGCACGGCAAACGCGGCAGCAAAACATGGGACAAGGCACTGGAAAAGGCACACGCACAAGCGCTCGACTACATCCGCACCATACCAGCCGACCACAGGCGGCCTCCGTTCCTCATCGTCTGTGACGTAGGTCACTGCTTTGACATCTAAGCCGAGTTCACTGGCACAGGTGGGAACTACCTCGCCTTCCCCACTCCCGCGAGACGCCGCATCTACCTTGAGGAGCTACGCCAGCCGGAGACCCTCCAGCTGCTGCACACCATCTGGACAGATCCGCTACCTACGCCCCGATTTCCAAGACCCGGATGGCGAAAGCCCCGGAACTCATCGCCGCCTCCACAGACGTGGCAGCCGTAGTTGCCGCCAAAGCCGGCAAACTGAAATGGCCCAAGGAACTCAGCGACCGCGTCACCGTACTCCGCCCGCTGCTCACCACCGCCACCCCAGATGCCGCCACCCTTTCCCTGCTCTTCGGCCGCAAGTCCGCCAAACGCGAAAAGGAAATCCAAGATATCCTCAACATCCTCAACATCCTCAAAACCCTCGGCCACCTTTGAGGTAAATTTGGAGTGCTGAGGCTTGCCTCCGCTTTCTCCCGAGTCGGCTTGCCGACTTTCCCCGGCGATAGCCGCACTTCAACTGCATCCCCAGCACGATGAAACCCCACCGCGCGAGTCAAGCCTCGCCAACCCCAAAGCGGAGGCAAGCCATCCGCACTCCATACGCCTAATACTCGTCTCTGACATTTACGCGGTCGGTTTTGAAGCCATAGATTGTTTTTACCGTTGCCGGGGTGGCATTCTGCTCGAACCAATGTGCACTGCACCACGGGTAGAGATTGGCCACGTGTACTAGCCCATGTTTCACCGCATTCTGGTGGACGTAATTCAGCCGCGCGTAGTAACTGGCTTCAAACGTGATCTGGCTTTCTCAATAATTATGCCAAACCTTTCGCCCCGTCGCTCCATCTTGCTTGTTGAGCCAGCGGGCGGATCGACTGTGAAACTCGCGAATCAAATCCTTTAAATTTTCAGCCCCTGCTTCTGGAGTAGTAGCTACGAAGTGGTAATGGTTAGAAAATACCGCCCATGCCTGTAATCGCCATTGGTACTTCTGGGCATACTTGTGCAAACCTCCACACAGAGAGTCTAACTTGTGGTCGGTATCAAACAAATGAGCCTTCTCATAGGTCCCCGCCGTTACCATAAACGCGCCATGCCCACCCAGCCGATGCTCCGGCGCATGGGGCCAATCCGAAAAATCACTCGCAGCTACACAATGCCAATCCATCTCATTTACCTCAAGTAGAAATCTGGAGTGCTGAGGCTTGCCTCCGCTTTTTCCCGAGTCGGCTTGCCGACTTTCCCCGGCGATAGCCGCACTTCACCTGTATTCGCAGCACGACGAAACCCCACCGCGCGAGTCAAGCCTCGCCAGCCTCAAAGCGGAGGCAAGCCATCCGCACTCCACATCAAGGCTACTCTTTTACCTCAGAGCTAAACACCCTCGCGCCGGGCTTATCCTTCACGTATGCCCATGCCCAGTGGAGCAGCACGGAGAGCTTGTTGCGGAAGCCAATCAGAAAGAGCAGGTGGATAAACAGCCAAGCTAACCAAGCAATGAAGCCCTTTAGCTTGAGGCTGCCGAGCTTCACGATGGCGGCGTTTTTTCCGATAATTGCCATCATGCCCTTGTCGTTATAGATGTAGGGTTCACATGGATGTTCACCGGGGGCACTTGAGATCTGCTTGATACGTTTGGCAATGTATTCACCCATCTGAGTAGCGGCCGGAGCGAGGCCGGGGACTTGTTTCCCCTTAGCATCCGTGTGCGCCGTCACGTCACCAGCAACAAATATTTCCTGATGCCCCGGTAGCGAAAGATCGGCTAACGGAGATATCCTACCACCTCGATCAGTGTCCACATTGAGATCTTTTGTTAGACTGCTAGCGGCAACACCTGCCGCCCAGATAATCGTCTCGGCATGAATCGGCTCAAGCTCATCAAAGAGTAGCGTTTTCTCCTCAACCCCCGTGACGCGGTGCCCCAAGATGATTTCCACTCCGAGCTTTTCTAACCGGTTCTGGGTGTATTCCGATTGATCTTCATCAAACGGCTTAAGCACCCGGTCGCCACTTTGAATGAGTAAGACACGAAGCTGGGAAATATCGAGTCGGCGATAGTTGGCTAACAGAGCACGCCGGGCGAGATCGGAATATGCACCGGCAAGCTCAACACCCGTCGGGCCCGCGCCAACAATCGCAATCGTCATCAGACGTTTTCTCTCCTCGGAGTCATCACAAAGCTCTGCCTGCTCCAGCGCACTGAATACAGAACGGCGGATGTCATAGGCATCGGATAAGCTCTTTAGCCCCATGGTGTGCTCTTTCCATGAGTCATTGCCAAAGAAAGTGGTTTTTGCTCCCGAAGCAAGCACCAGGTAGTCATAGGCATACATATGCTCCTCGGAGCGGGCTTCTCTTTTTTCAGGATCAATGGAGACAATGGAGTCCAGCAAGACAGTCACATTCTCAGCATGACAGAATAGCTGGCGTAATGATCGGGAAATATCAGGAGCCGCCAGGGCAGCCGTGGCTACCTGGTAGAGAAGCGGCTGAAAAAGATGGTGGTTCTGGCGGTCGATCAGAGTCACCCGGATACCTGGCTGATTCGCGAGCTTACGGGCGCAGGAAAGCCCCGCAAATCCACCACCAATGATAAGCACATGCTTGCTGTCGTTCACGGTGTAAAGATGGACATGATCTCCGTGAGGTCAAGTGACTAGCTACAGCGAGGTACTGGCAAAGCATATTGGGGCGTCAGGTGATTCACGATTGGCAAAACGCTTCATCTCAAGTAGTGTGATGTTTTATGCGTTTCGTAAATATTCATAAACCGTTTCTATATATACTGCTCTTGCTTCCTATCGTGGCTTCATCTGCCTCGGCTTTGACGTCTGGCAAGTTCACCTATGAAGTTCTGAACGGAACCGAGATTGAGATCACCGGCTATCCCACCACTGAAGTTGGCGAGGTTACCATTCCCGCTGAGATTGATAGCAAGCCCGTGGTTTTAATTGAATTCCAGGCTTTCCTTAACTGTGTCGGGATCACAAGAATCATTATTCCTGATAGTGTCAGAGCCATTGACATCTGGGCATTTGAAGGTTGTAGCAGCCTTTCAGAGATTTCGGTGGGGCCAGGTAATACCAGCTATTCAAGCGTGGATGGTGTGTTACTCGACAAGGCTCAGACCGACGTAAGAATTTGTCCTCAGGGAAAGACGGGCGCTTATACAATCCCCAGCACGGTCAGCAGCGTTGGATGGAGTGCTTTCGATGGCTGTAGTAAGCTGACGAGCGTGACAATACCCAGCGGTGTAACAAGCATTGGCAACACCGCTTTTCGTGGTTGCAGTGACCTGACGAGTTTGACGATTCCCAACAGCGTCACAGACATCGGATCGGGCGCCCTCGCTGGTTGCAGTGATCTCGCGAGCGTGACACTTCCAAGTAATATCACCAGCATTAGCCCTGGCATGTTCGGCTTCTGCACGAGCTTAAACAATATCATTATTCCCAGCAGTGTCACAGACATAGGTAGCGCTGCTTTTTATAGCTGCAGCAACCTAATAAGCATAACCGTCCCCAGTGGCGTCACCACCATCGGGAAACGTGCCTTTGCTTTTTGCAATCAACTCACAACGGTTAATATCCCCAGCGGGATTACCAGCATTGCAGACGAGACTTTCTGGGGCTGTAATAGTCTCGCCAATGTGACGATTCCCAATGGTGTCATGAGTATTGGCAAAAGTGCTTTCAGTTTTACTAAACTAGCAAGTGTGACGCTACCTAGTGTCCTCACGAGCATAGGTGAGGAGGCATTTCGTTTAACGCAACTTACTAGCATAACAATTCCGGACAGCGTCACCGAGATCGGACCGGGCGCTTTCGCTGATTGCGGTGATCTCGCGAGCGTGACACTTCCAAGTAATATCGCCAGCATTAGCCCTGGTATGTTCAGCGGCTGCACGAGCTTAAACAACATCACTATTCCCAGCAGTGTCACAGACATAGGTAGCTTTGCTTTTTCTAGCTGCAATAACCTAACAAGCATAACCATCCCCAGTGGCGTGATAGGTATTGGCACCAGTGCCTTTAGTTTTTGCCGCCAACTAACGACAATTAATATCCCCAGCGGCGTTGCCAGCATTGCTGACGAGACTTTCATTAGCTGCAGCAGTCTTACCAGTATAACGATCCCAAATGGTGTCACGAGTATTGGCGACAGAGCCTTCAAAAGCACAGGGCTTCCGAGTATCACCCTGCCAGCTACACTAACAAGCATTGGAGAAGAGGCCTTCTCTAGTTCACAACTGACCAGCGTAGCCATCCCGGACAGCGTCACCAGCATAGGGGCACGGGCTTTCGAGGGTTCTTCGTTCCTCACCACAACCTACTTCGCGGGTGATGCCCCGACAACGTTTGGGGCCAATGTTTTCGATAATGTAGCGGCAAACCACAGCATCTATTACCGTAATGATGCGACAGGTTATTCCTCGCCGACATGGAATGGATACACCGCTACGATGATCAAATTTGGCTATGTTGTGCTAGGTGATGGAACGATTGAGATCACTAATTATCCCACAAGCGAGACGGGCCCTGTTTTTATTCCCTTTTCGATTGAGCAAAAAACGGTGACGCGCATCGGTGGCAACGCGTTCTCTGGCTGTAAGGACATCACTAGTATCACAATCCCCGATGGTGTCTCCATTATTAGCCAAGGAGCTTTTGACGGCTGCGATAGCCTGCTGTCCTTCTCGGTTGGAGGCGGCAATACCTTCTTTTCGACCCCGGCTGGTGTATTGTTTAATAAGAATCAAACGACGCTTATACGTTATCCATTAGCCAAGACCGGATCATATTCTATTCCTAACAGCGTTACAACTCTAGCTAATGAAGCCTTTAAAAACTGCAAAAGCCTGAGCTACTTTACGATTCCGAGTGGGGTTACGATGATTGGTAATCGCGTCTTCTCGGGATGCAATAACCTAATCCAAACCTACTTTGCAGGCAATGCGCCGGCTTCATTTGGAACCCAGGTTTTTGATGGCGCCGCGCCTAACCACAGAATCTATTACACGAACACATCCACAGGATTTACATCACCAACATGGAATGGATATGCGTCAGAGAGGCTTCAGTATTCCTACGTCGTCGTGGGAGGAACTAGCATCCGTATTACGGATTACCCAACGAGCGCGACAGGTGAGATCGTGATTCCTGATTTTATTGATGGAAAACCCGTTACCAGCATTGGCAGCAGCGCCTTCAGCGGCTGCGGCAGTCTCACCAGTATTGGCATACCGGAGAGTGTGACAAGTATCGGCGAATGGGCTTTTGCCGATTGCACAAGCCTTACCGAGATCAAAATTCCTAAAAACACAACCAGTCTGGGAGATGGGGCGTTCTTCGGCTGCACTGGCCTGACATATGTCATTATTCCAGCCAGTGTTAATGCTTTCGGGAGCTTTGTTTTTGAGGGATGCAGTAATTTGGCAGCTACTTATTTCGCTGGGAATGCTCCTGCTGATGGTATCAATATGTTTGAGGGGGTCGCGCTAGGTCACACGATCTACTATCTAGACACCAGCACGGGATTCTCGGGCTCTTGGAGTTTCTTAGCTCCACAAGCCATCAACACCGTGACCTATCCCGCTGCAAGTTGGCTGCTCAATGCCTACATCATTTATGACACCCCCCTTAGCCAGGATCTGAACAGTGACGGCGTCTCGCTGCTGATGGCTTATGCTCTGAACCTTGATCCCCATGAACGCCTAACAAACAAGCTACCAAAAGTCGTGTTCAGCAGCACAAAACTCGAACTCACACACTACATCGGTAGAGCGGGCGTGACCTATCACGTAGAGACCAGTAAAAACCTCGTAGACTGGGTAGAAACCGGCGTGACCACCACAGCTCCTGACATCAATGGCATGGTCACCGCATCTATCAACCGCGACCAGGATTGCGGCTTCTTGCGTTTGGTTGTTAAGCTAAATTAAAGCCAAGCTATACGGCTACACCCTCTCTAGGCTTTACCCACCGCCTCTGCCTTGCCACTGGCAATAGATTTAAAAACTGCCTCCATGACGAGGTGGTCTTTTAATCCCTCAGGCCCATGGACTTTTGATTCCTTACCTTCCATGATGTCTTTGGAAAACTGATCCATCTGCACTTGAAAATGATCTGTCTGCGGGAAATCTAGTGGATTTTTAGGGTCGGATGACCACCCTTTTTGCCCGCCGGTTCCAAAACAGGACGTCATACCAAATCTTCCCTTATCGGCGAAGGCCGTGAGTTGGTTGTATCCTCTTAAGTTAAACGAGCACATCAGGTTTGCCGTTCTTCCAGAAGCAAACTGCATCGTCCAGGTGATCGTTTCATCCACCTCGGCAAATTTCTTTTTGTCCGTTTTGGTTTCCAAGGCACTAACAGTAATCGGCTCTTCACCAAAAATATAGCGTGTACCCTGAATCGCGTATACCCCGACATCAAGTAGCGCACCGCCGCCCATGTCTTTCTTGAGTCGCCAACCGTCTGAGCCACCCATGCGGAAACCAAATCCTGCGTCGATATGCCGCACATTACCCAAGGTCTCCTCTTTGGCAAACCGGATCATTTCCTTGTGATGGGGCTCATACTGCAATCGATACGCGACGCCTAACTTCACTCCGGCTTTCTTACATGCTGCGATCATCTCACGGCATTCTGTTGGGTTCATCGCCATCGGTTTTTCCACATAGACGTGCTTACCAGCCTTGGCTGCTCTGAGCGTGAACTCCTTGTGCATGGAATTGGGTAAGACGATGTACACCACATCAATGTCGGGATTTTTGATGACCTCATCGAAGTTATCGTAGTTGTAAATTCCGCTGTCCTTAAAGCCGTATTTCTCTTTCCAATCGGCCGCTTTCTTCGCAGTGCCAGTCACCACCCCCGCCATGTGGGCGTGCTTGGTTTTTAACAGCGCAGGCCCGATCGACCTCCTGCTCAGCCCACCGAGACCGACAATTGCCCAACCGAGTTTTTTCTTATCTGACTTACCTCCATTATCCTGTCCATTCGCGATGGAGGTGGCTAGCCCAGCTCCGATAGCTGTCTTCAAAAAGGGTCGGCGTGAAATTGAGTTCTCATTCATGCACGCCAATAAACACCACCCCGCCCATCTTGCCAAGAAGAAGGAGATGTGAGCTTATTTCTTCACTCCCAGCTCTGAGAGCTTCCATGAACGCTCTTCGCTAACAGAACCATCTTTCTGCACGATACGAGCCTTAAAAACAGGATCTTCTTGAGTGGTATCAAAATCGAGTGTCACAAAACACAGCTTCTTACTATTTGCGATTCCTGACGAGATCACCTCCACAAGCGGGTAACCTACGCGGTCGGATTCCTTGTTCACTAGGATCTTTGAGTTGTGAATATCTCCGGAGCAGTAGATCACACCCGATATGCCATGTTGCTTGATACTATCGAACAGGCGGTGCCTAGAAAAGGTATAGATTCTCCAGCCATCAACCTTGCTATGATTCAGGGTGCTCCCAGAGGCAATCACTTTGAACTTTGCTTTTGATTCCTTCAGCCCCGCCAGTAACCAGGCAAACTGGGCGTCTCCTAACATTCGCTTTTTATCATCATCCGCTGCCTTTGGTGGGGATCGGTGATAGCGACCATCTATCACAAAAAAATCTACATCTCCTCGCTGGAACTTGTAAAACGCTCCCGGTATTTCATCCGTTCCAGCGGCGGGATTCGCCCAGAACTGATTCCACCCTTGCAGCGAGTTTTCCTTTCCCTCTTCCGTGCCGTCCGAGTCATTAGGGCCGTAATCGTGGTCGTCCCAGATCGCGTAGGTTGGTAATTGCCGGATCACTTCCGCAAACTCAGGAACACCCCTGTAGCGCAAGTGGTGCTTCCACTGCACCGCCGGATCCGTGGTATCCGCGTAATGTGTATCACCTACTGTTAGGTGGAAGTCGGGTTTCTGATCGAGCAAGACTTTCCACGACCCCTGCGGTTGCCCGATTTTCATACAGGATGTTAGAGCAAAACGAAACTTCCCTGATGAACCTGCCACAGGGGCAGTCTTGAATGATCCAGCCCATGCCTTTTCCTGCTGCCCATTCACCGAAACAGTGTACTGGTAAACAGTATCCGGCGTCAGCAAAGGAAGCATCGCTTTGTGAGGTACACCGTCGAGGTCAGCGGCAGGGTTCTTTACCGCTCTGAGGGCTACTTGCCCTTCTGTTTTTCCTCCGCTTATCTGCACCACGACTTTTGCGTCCTTCGGTGCATACATCCAGAATTCCACACTCTGATCCGTAACCTGACCCACTAATGGCCCAACGATTTTGTTGTCAGCAGCTGTTATTCCCGCGCCACATACCCAAAGAATTAGCGCGACACTAAACCATCCATTTTTTCCAATAATCATCGTAAAAAATCCTGCCGCACACTAAACAAGCTGGCAAGCAGTCTTTCCCAAGGGCGAGTAGGTTTTTAAAACACTACAAGCCTGCCTCGGCCTTGCGGGCTTTCTCGGCGCGCTTACGCACGTGGGGATCTAGGATGCGCTTGCGGAGTCTGAGGTGGCTTGGAGTTGCCTCCAAGAGCTCGTCGCCTGCGATGTATTCGATGGCACGCTCAAGGGACATCTTAATCGGAGGAGCGAGGCCTACGGTGATGCCTTTGGTTGCGGAGCGGTGGTTCGTCAGGCTCTTCGCCTTAACGGGGTTCACCGGGAGATCGTCTTTACGTGGGTTCTCACCAATGATTTGGCCTTCGTAAACTTCATCGCCGGGGGCGACAAATAATTTTCCACGTTCCTCTAACGGAAGCAATGAATATGCCATAGCAGTGCCTGTGGACATACTGACCAAGGTGCCGGTGTTACGGGTGGTGATCTCACCACAGTGCGGGGCGTATTCCTTGAAAAGGTGAGACATCACCCCGTGACCACTTGTTAGGTTGAGCAGTTCAAATTCAAAACCGATCAAGCCACGTGTGGAAATGGTTGCTTCAATCGTGGCACCGTGAGCATTTGACCCCATGTCCTCGATGCGAGCGCGGCGGTTGGCGAGCGTTTTCATCACGCCACCTGTGTATTCCTCGGGAACCTCCACGAAAAGCGTTTCAAATGGCTCCTCCAAAACTCCGTCTTCACTCTTGTGTGTAATCACCATCGGGCGCGACACTAGCATCTCATATCCCTCACGGCGCATGGTTTCGACAAGCACTGAAATCTGCATAGCACCTCGGGCGGCAACCTCAAACACACCAGCCTGATCGGTATCAGAAACTTCAATGGAGACGTTAGTCTTCACCTCACGATGGAGGCGATCACGGATCGCACGTGAGGTGACGTGTTTACCCTCACGGCCACCATACGGACCGTCATTAATCGAAAACTGCATCTGTACGGTTGGCGGATCGATGGAAACAAAAGGCAGCGCCTCGGCTTCGGGATCGGCCGCGAGAGTCTCCCCAATATCGATATCCTCAAATCCAGCCACACCCACAATATTTCCAGCCACACCTTCAGCAGATTCCTGGTTAGATAGTGAGCTGTATTCAAAAACTTTAGTCACCTTGCCGCGCTCAGCCTTACCTTCTTTTGTTAGGCGGAAAATGCTGTCGCCCTTTTTCACCGAGCCGGACTGCACCTTGCCGAGTGCGACACGGCCTACGTAGTCATCCCACGAAATGTTTGATGCGAGCATCTTGAAAGGTGCATCGGGATCGGAGTCGGGTGCCGAAACATGCTCAACGATGGTTTCTAACAACGGAGATACATCCTTGTGCTCGTCATCGAGTGATTTGACAAAAAATCCATTCTTAGCCGAACCGTAAACAAAGGGAGCTTCGAACTGCTCCTCGTTTGCCTCAAGCTCAAGGAAAAGCTCGAGCACACGGTCATGCACACCCACGGGGTCGGAGTGTTCACGGTCGATCTTATTCACCACCACGATGGGGGTAAGACCTTGCTGCAGGGCTTTTCTTAAAACAAATCGCGTCTGCGCCTGTGGCCCGTCATGGGCATCAACAAGCAGCAACACGCCATCAACCATCTTCATCACGCGCTCCACTTCACCACCGAAATCGGCGTGACCTGGGGTATCAACAATGTTGATTGTGTAGTCACCCCACTTTACCGACGTATTCTTCGCCTTGATGGTAATGCCTTTTTCACGCTCCAGATCCATGGAGTCCATGGCGCGCTCGCCAGCCTCCTGGTGATCGCTGTATGCGCCGCCGGCCTTGAGTAGCTCATCGACGAGCGTGGTCTTGCCGTGGTCGACGTGGGCGATGATGGCAATATTGCGGATGTTCTCGGTCATGGTAAATACGGGTATCAGGTGTCAGGAGCTGGCAATCAGGAAAATGACGCTGGCTAACGGGCGCGGAGACTCTTTGATTTTCTGTAAATTGCAATCACAAACCCTCTTGTCAGGTAAGCACTCCGGCTACGCGATCCAGATCACAGCCAGCATTCAGGGTGAATAGTGCGTTCCCCTCGTCTAGCTTGCCATAGATCAGTGTCACGTCATCCAGCTCTACTGTCAGGCGATTAACAATGCGTTCTGCCTTTTCCATCTGCCGCATAACGCGGACGAACGGCGCGGTAGCCTGCCATGCCACCTCATCACTAAAAAACGACTCGTTGTGGATAATCTCCCCTGCGTCTCCACAGATGGAAAACCCAACTAAATCCCCAGCATCGTAGAGCGGCTGCACCATTTCCCTGATATTTTCCATGGCTTAATCTACTGATACCAATTCCTGCTCTAATGAATCAACACAGTCACGCAAGCTTTCCTGATCGGGGTCTAACAAAATACAATCTACATCCATGGCACCATCTTCCTCTTTTTCTTTAACGCCAATCACAACCGTCATTTCAGACTCCTCGCTGACAATACGCATTGGACCGGGATTATCAAAAACCGGATTAAGCGCGGCAAACGCCTGAGCAAAAAATTCAGCATTTTCAGCAAGGAATTCACCGGCGACCTCATCCGTTTGCTGCTTATCGATTTTTTTGCTCATCTCACTTGAGGCTATCAGCCAATTCTTGTGCACCCTTGATCAGCTTCAAAGCAGCTGCGGCTTCTAAATCGTTCTTTTCTAACCTAAGTGCGTTGTGCTCAGGCAGTCCAGCGGCACGAATTTTTTCACACGTGGTCGCCACATCGTATTTGACACGGTGAAATTCGACGACTTTCTCACTTGTGCAATAGGTCGCATATTGAGCTCGCTTATCGTCACCACGAGGCTGACCAACCGATCCCGCATTCACTAGATAACGCTCGCCTGGTTCGAGCTCTATACGTTTGTAATTTTTATGTGTCTTTCTCTCTTTCGTTGAGAAATACATCGGGTGGTGGGTGTGGCCAAAAAAGCAGACCTGAGTGTCTTGGAAATGAAAGTGCAGGATCGCCTCGATTGCATTCAGCACATAATTCCAATCTTCCGGCTGGTGCAGGCTAGCATGAACAATTTCCAGTGGCCCGACACGCCGCTGCATGGGTAGGTTCGTCAGCCACTCGTGTTGATCTGGGCGGATGTTCTCGCGTGTCCATTCAAGCGACTTACGCGCGCGACCATTAACAATTTCTGGAATTTCATCAGCTACGGTGTAGGCATCATGATTCCCCATCACTACAGGACATCCAAGATCACGTATGATATCCACACAGGCTTCCGGATCCGCGTTATACCCCACTAGATCACCGAGACAAATAAACCGCTTTACCCCCTGCTCGCGAGCATTCTCCAAGACACAGGTGAGTGCCTCGAGGTTCGCGTGAACGTCGGATAGAATTGCGTATTTCATGTAAGGTTGTCACGTTTCAGGTCACTGAGAACGCTAGCGTGAGGGCAATTATATCGCAATATTTAGGATTGGTGAAGTATTATTTTAACCCTCCCCCTTAGCATTATGAATACTCCCATCCCTCACGCGCTTTGCGGCTAGTCAGCGCATTGGCATCCGCATCGTTAACGAACACCTCCTTGACTGGATCCCATGTAAGTTTACGGCGTAGTTTATAACCGATATTGGCGAGGTGGCACACGCTTGCGGAGCGGTGGCCCGTTTCTACGGTGCAGATCGGCTGCTTGCGTGATTTGATGCAGTCGAGCCAGTTGCGCAAATGATTCTTGGATGGATAGACGCGGCGATCGTTTTCCCCAAGCGGTGCTGTTAGTAGGTTTTTCTGGTCGCTTTTGAGTTTGCCCCTTCCCACGCGGATTATCCCTTTGGTTCCTTCGAATGTGCAATCGTCCGGTCCACCGTGGAACATCTCGATGCCACTTGCGTAGGTAAATTTTAGACCTGTCTTACCAGATGCCGGAGGCTCAACTGAGACAGGACCGCTGTGATCCATTTCCATCGCCCATTGTGCAATGTCAAAATGATGAGCTCCCATGTCGGCCAGACCACCACCAGCGTATTCCTCGTAGTGGCGGAAGGCCGGGTAATGTTTGTGCACTCCCTTTGGGCAAAGAATTTCGTTGTAGGCTCGCATCGGTGCCGGCCCAAGCCAGAGATCCCAATTGACATTATCGGGTTTTTCCTGTGCCGGGAGATCGCACGGTTTAGGCGACCCTCCCACGCCGATTCGGATCGTTTTAAGGTCGCCAATCCGTCCCGCCCAGATCATTTCGACCGCCTTGCGAAAGTGGTTTCCGTACTCGCTGCGTTGCTGGCTGCCGGTTTGGAAAATGACCTTGTTTTTAGCAACCTCGCTCACCAAGAGCCTTCCCTCAGCGATGTTGTGGGTCAGTGGTTTTTCACAATAAATATCCAGCTTCATACGCGCAGCATCAATCGCTGGATGCACATGCATGTGGTCGGGCGTCATGATCACCACCGCATCAAGATCATCGCGCTGCACTAACTCGCGGTAATCGATGTATGTTTTACAGCCTTTATAGCTGCCTGACTTCATATCAGCTGCGTAGGCTTTCTCAACCACCTCCTTCGCCTTGGCGAGCCGAGTCCCTTCAACCTCACACACCGCGACGACTTGCACGTCCTTTTGCCGCAGTGCCTCGGCCATCACACGGTAAGCACGCTT
>JBGCEU010000196.1:0-13471 GCA_045106535.1 Akkermansiaceae bacterium
TTGTTGGGCCAATATTATTGATACACGTCTCTACGGTGACCAATCTTAATCACCAAGACCTTCAAACGATCATCCTCAATCTCATAGATGATCCGGTACGTGCCGACGCGAATCCTATAATTGAGCTAACAAGTCGCTGCATCCGACCCTTCACCGTCCACGACACCGGAACTGGATAGAGTGAAAGATCGTTTTTGGTCTTTCCGCTGTTGTCCTAGGGTCGGTTGAGCTATACGTTCGGCTATAATAAAATATGAAGACAATATCACCTCACCCAAAAAACAAATCCACTAACAGTGACGCCATGAGGCCTGCCTTTGCTATTCTGTGCGCGGTTACCACTCTCCTTTTCTCTGGGTGCTCCGCCAACGCCGTCAACGTCATGTTGGGCCAGACCGTTGGCGGGGACGATAAGTATTGGCGGAAGAGTCAGGTCATGGAGAATGAGGAGGAAGCTCGTCGGTCTCGTATGCCATTGCACGATAGGGCGGTGTTGAACGTAAGGGAGGGAAGGGCGTATAATGAATCGTGGTGAGAGTTACTCATGCTCTCTATCAATGCTGTATATCGGTCGCATGTTTGAGAAGAGAACAAAACTGACCGAACAAGCCGCTGCATCCGACGCTTAACAGCGTCGCGACTCCGCTCGGTTTCAGGGATGGTTCGATTTTTTGGTTATTCAGCGTTTCCTTTGAGCGCGGTTGAGCTATACGTTGGGCTATAAAATAACGCTTGTAAAACCGCACGTTATAGCGCACGTTTTCTTCCATGAAAACGATTACAGCAACATCTGCACGATCAGACCTATACCGAATCATAGATTCAGCTCAGACTTCACACGAACCTGTTCAGATCACAGGTAAGCGAGGTAATGCTGTTCTGGTGGCCGAAGAAGACTGGCGGGCCATTCAAGAGACCATCTACCTTCTGGGCATCCCCGGCATGAGAGATTCCATCGTCAAGGGCATGGCAGAGCCAATTGAGGAGTGTAGCGAGGAGATCGATCTGTGAGCTACAAGCTAGTTTATACTCGCCAAGCTCGTAAGGATGCCAAGAAGCTTAAAGCAACTCATCTTGCGAAGAAGGCTAAAGAGTTGCTGGCGCTTATTCAAGAAGCCCCCTTTGCAGATCCTCCTCCTTTTGAAGCGCTGGTCGGAGATTTACGCGGCGCATATTCAAGGCGCCTCAACATCCAGCACAGATTGGTTTATGAGGTTCTTGAGGATGAACAGGTGATCAAAGTAATTAGGCTTTGGACACACTACGAATAAATTTGCCCAACAAGTCACTGCATCCGACCCCTCACCGTCCGCGACTTCGCAATGAGATAGAGCGAAAGACCATTTTTGGTAATTCCGCTGTTGTCTGAGGGTCGGTTGAGCTTTACGTTAGCTAATAAAAGAAAAATACATCAAATGAACACAATAATTACATTAGGCGCTATCAAGGCCATTAGCCCAATATTTCTACTAACCTTCGTCATTATAGGCGGCTACTTCGTGATCAAGTATAAGAAGCTGAAGCAAGCTTTGTTCGCACTATCTTTAATAGGATCGATTGCATGCCTAGTTGAAGGTGCTGAATTACTTAGTAGGCATTATGAGACTCCTTCAGTTGCAGGTGCAATATTGATTGCTACTGGTCTTGGCGTGATGGTGTCAATTGGTATTGCATTACAGAAGCCCGAAGACAATAAATAGAGCTAACAAGTCGCTGCATCCGACGCTTAACAGCGTCGCGACTCCGCTCGGTTTCAGGGATGGTTCGATTTTTTGGTTATTCAGCGTTTCCTTTGAGCGCGGTTGAGCTATACGTTGATATGGCTGATAATTTGTCAAGTGGGCGCAGTGATTTTTTTCTAACATGGTTATGGTAGGCTTGTGTTGTTGGGGGGTGACGGCAGAGTAGAAGCGGGGAACTTGCGGGCGTGGTGTGCATTTCGCGCAGACATGGTATGCAATGATGCGAGAGCATCATGGACAGGAGCGTATGCGACGTGCCCCAAAGGGGTGAGGACAGGCAATGCACTGACTGTCTGAATCAAATGTGCGAGGACTGGTTACCTCAGTTTTTTGTCTTCACCGGTGGTCTATCACTCTCTCTCGAATCGAGCGCTCGCGCCGTGTTGCCACGGGCTAGCTCATAACGTCATCGAGTGCCGACCTTGCGCCTGTTGTTTGTCTTTGTCGCTGTTCCCCGCCTCTGTTCTACCGTCGGAGATGTATTGTTAGTTTGTTCTTTTTGTTTGGTGTGAAGGTCTCGTCTCCTCCTTGAAGGCGGTCTTTGTTTTTTAAAACCGCCCCCCGCCCGAGCATGGGGCGGCTTTAAAAAATGAAATCTGCCTATGGTTTAGTGGCTCTTGAGGTGTTTGTCAGAACCGCTCGATGGGGTTGAAATCAGGACTGTAGGGAGGCAAGGAGAGCGGCTTGATGTGATGCCAGTCCAAGCTCTTGGATTTGTGCCAGCTGGCATTGTCGAGCACAAGCCAGACGTTTTCCCGCTTCCGGACACTTCCTTTGCCATGGTGTCCTGGAACGCCTGGAACACCCGGGTGTCGTTATGCGGCACGATCAGGCTGACCTGTTTGCCGTCCTCCGGATTGATGCCCCGACGACGTTCTGCCGCAGATGACCGCCGTGGTATCCCTGCTCAGGACGGCTGCCCCGCTTGACCCATCGCCGTCTGGAGCGTGGGTCGCCTTCAAAACCTGCCTCGTCGCCAAAGAACACCGAGTTTTTCCCGTCTTCAAGCAAGGTAAGAAGTTCAGGAACAAAGCCCTTCCGCTGGATTTCCCATTGTTCGGGATCACGGGGTTCCGGGCATGGGGCGTGGCACCTTGAGCTTGTAGTCCTGCTCATATAGGTAGCGAACCACCGTACGGTAGGAGATGTCGATCTCACAGTCTCCCCTGAGCTAGCCATGCAGCTTGCGTCCGGTCCAGTGGTTTTCCGCCGGCCAGTGAAGGATCATCGACCACGGGTAGGATTTCACTGGTTAGAGTTTCGCAATCAAGAATCTGGGGGCGACCTGGCAACGGCTTGTATGTCAGGCCGTCGATGCCCGATTCATTGAGGCGGCGGAATGTCTTGTGGTCAGGACCACAATCCATCGCTGGCTCCAGTTCTTCAATGGAGCAGTTTTCAGGATTGGGAAGTTGTCGCGAACGGCCGATGCGCCATTGTATCTAACAGGCATTAAATGTACAGATTTGTTTCCGTTTTCGGCAATTACTTTTGGCAAAGGGTCTAGAATAGAAAATCCAGGGTAATCGAAGCCAGTAGAGCAACGGCAAAAATACCTTGCTCAAGAGTAATCGTTAGGGTCGCTCTGTTTTCGGTTTTGAACACCTAGCAAAATTTCAAACATTCATAAAGTTAAAATCGTTGTCTTGTTAACAGATAGGTATTATATTCTGCACAGATGAAAAACTACTATATCGACAATTTTAACGATCGTGATCCTGTGCAGTGTCCGTGCGGGACAACTAGGCGGGCTTTTACTGATAAGGAAGATGCAGTTGCTACGATTCACATGGTCGACATCTCAACGGACAGTAAAGCTCACTACCACAAAAAGCTTACTGAGATTTATCTAGTGCTTGAAGGCGAGGGCCATATGGAGCTTGATGGAGAACTTGTTCCAGTCAGACCAATGAGTGTCATCTATATCAAGCCTGGATGTAAGCACCGCGCTGTGGGAAACATGCGAATCGTCAACATGCCAATTCCAGCTTTTGACCCTGACGATGAGTGGTTTGATTAATAGCCTGTGGTTGCTTTAACCATTATAACAGTACGGGCGAGCTTAATCACAAGCTCGCCCGTATTGGTGTAGATATTTGTCTGGAATTATTCAGATACACCTGGCCCCATAGAACCTTGGGTTGTTTCTGATTTTTTCTCAGGTTCTTCACTTGTTGGTTTTTCTTCTGACTCCAGCTCGATTCCCTCAGCGGCAGCAAAATCTGCGAGAGCCATTTCTGCAAGAGCCTCTTCCTCAGCGGCCTGCATGTTGATGTCATCCATGTCCACAGAGTCTTTAGCTACTCGGGCACGGCCTGCAGCGCGGTTACGCTCATCTTCCACCATTTCTTCGAGTCGGTTTAGAGTATCGCCAGAGCCGCCAATTTCTGAAATCATTCCGGATGCCATTTCGTTGAGTTCTGCCATCGCCTTTTGGACTTTCATGTCATCAATGTTGCGTGCGAGTTCTTCGATTTTCTTTTTGGCCGTTTTTACGGAAACGTCACGAGCTTTAACCAGCTCTTTATAGCGTGCCTCTGCATCTTCAAGCTGACCTGCCATTTCATCGTGCTCTTTTTCGATGTTTTTATACTTCAGGGCTAGCTCTCCGGCGACCTGTCTATTACCTGCTTTCAAGTTGGCTGTTGTTTTTGCCTTTAGTTCTGTTTCCTGCTTTTCCAGTTTCTTGGTTTGGGAAATTAATTTTTCTACGAGTGCCGCGTGCGTGGCGAGGCCTTTGTTGAACTCGGAAATTTGCTTACGTAAATTTTCTTTTTCTACGTCTAGGAGTGCTTCTGGATTACGTTTTTCGATGCCTCCGATGAAGAGCCCGAAAAAGCCTTTGATGAGATTGCCGATGCGTTTGAACATAATGGTTAATTTGGTTTCA
Source organism: Akkermansiaceae bacterium (assembly GCA_045106535.1). Taxonomy (GTDB): domain Bacteria; phylum Verrucomicrobiota; class Verrucomicrobiia; order Verrucomicrobiales; family Akkermansiaceae; genus Oceaniferula. The sequence goes on from JBGCEU010000196.1 coordinate 4,633, forward strand.
GTGGAGGATGGATAAAATTTTGCAAAACCGCAAGTACAAGCGGAGGTTGAAATTGTAATCCTAGCTACGTTGTATGGATGACCAGAGTTATTTTTTAATTTGGGCGCGTAGCAACACGTCACCTCCTATACGTTGATAGCTCTGGTTAGTAAGCGAAATATTTTCAGATATAGCGTTAAATGCCTTATCTACTCCACCCGTGACGATTGGTGCATAAAATATGGCAACCTCATCAGCGAGGTTTTGATCTAGAAAAGCTGACATGAGGGTACCCCCTGCTTCTACTAAAACCGTGTTACACCCTTTTCTAACAAGACTTTTCAATGCAGCGCGAATATCGCCCCCTTCTTGCACGATCGTTTTTTCAGAGTCATGGTCTGTAAATAATTGTCTATTTTGGGGTAACCCATCCTTCTGCCCACGGGTAACGATCATGCGCCAGGGTTGTGGTTTTTTGGGAAAGGTGCTATTTCTGATCGTTAATGCTGGGTTATCTATGCGTAGGGTGTTTCCCCCTGTTAGAATTGCATCAGACTCAAAACGTAATCGTTGGACGATTTGCCTAGATTCCGTAGAGGTAAGCCACTGTCCTTCACTAGGTGGACGTGTAATGCGACCATCTAAGCTCATTGCTGATTTTAGTATTACCCAGGGAAGACCTGTGCGCTGCACCTTCGCGAACGGGCGGATCAAGTTATCGCATGATACTTGGTCAGGGAGACGCACTACATTAATTCCTTTTTCTTTGAGTATTTTATCCGCACGTCCAGCGTGCTCAGGATTTGGATCTCTTGCGCCGTATACGACCGTAGAAAAACTGACTTCACAAATTCCGTCGGTACAAGCTGGTGTTCGACCAGATGTAGAACATGGCTCAAGTGTTACGTAAATTGTGGCCTTCCTTAACGATTCTATACCATGTTTTTTCGCTGCGTCGGCGATTGCTTCACGCTCAGCATGTGGTTTTCCTGCTCTCTTGTGCCAGCCTTTGCCAAGAAGCCTGTTGTTTTTGACGATTACTGCACCGACTGGTGGGTTTGGTGAAGTTAGTCCGACGCCTTTTTCCGCCTCGGCGATAGCTTTAGCCATCCAATACTCATCACTTTTCATGTATGATTCTTAGTCGGGCAGATCAACCAAATCAAGTCTGTGAACAACATGCCTATACTTGTGAGTAATTTGTAGAACTCCTGTGCTTTTCTTCTTTAGGTATATGAAATACCGCCTGTTGTGCTCAGAATAGAGAGCCTATTTCTCATGTTGCTATTATCGTGGAACACTGGTGGATCCTGTGTGAAACAGCAATAACTGAACTTTGTTCACAGAAAGAAGAAGAAGAGTTTATTTCATTTAAAAAGAATCTCTTCCTCACGTCGTGAATAAGTAACAAGTAGTTCATCATTTCGGATAGGATCCATGAAATGAGCATGACTCCTGACTTGACCTTGATTCTTAAGTATGGACTGATATTAGACATCTTAACTGACCAAGATTAATTTATGAGGAATGACGACTTGTTACACACCGAAAAGATACTCGCTGACCGGAAAACCTTTTACCTAGATTTGAAACAAAACTCCAGAGGTAAGGTAGTTAAGATTACCGAGGAAGTTTCAGGAAATCGTGACACAATCATGGTGCCCGCAGAGATTTTGAATGATTTTATTGATGCTCTTGTAGACATCCGCACGACTGCGAAAGATGATAACTAGCGAATCAATGGATTAGGCAGACTCAATACCCTTCCAGCGGTCTTGCCAATCTTCTGGTAACCTTTGTGGTTTACCCTCGGGCATTTGAACCAGAGCAAGAGCCTGCCTACAGGTAATAAGCGGCTTGTCTTCACCTTCACGGGTCATCACGAACGAGCACCAGAAACGAACTCGTTCAAGTTTCTCAAGCCGACCCAGAATGATCAATTTGTCTCCAAGTTTACCCGGACTTCGGTAATCTATCTCAGTTCGTACGACGACGGGAAACAACTTAGTTTTCATCATAACTGGTAGATCCATTCCCATTTGCGTTGCCAACCGTGTTCGACAGGTTTCGATCATGCGTAGATAAGCAATGTTATGCACTACACCACCGCAATCAGTATCAAAAAACATCACCTCTTCTAGAGTGGTACATTCGGGATTTTCCATGAATCAATCCAATAACACGAGAGACCTATGATCAAGCATTCTCGGTAATTCCTCACTTCACAGTAAGCATGCGAGGTATTACCATGTATCTGTGAGGTTACAGCCGAATACCCAAAAATTGCCAGCTAGCATGGACATAGCCGAGCTACTGCCAGCATTGGCCGGTGGTGGATGGAAATCAAAAGTGAGGAATTGGCTGCACCGGGTTTTAGGTGTTTATAGGGTATACGATCTATTTTCCAAAGCCTGTGATGTTCAGAATGCTGGCGGTGATAACGTGTTTTTGGGTGTACTGTCCGAACTCGATATGCCAACTGATTATGGAGATTTGACGGACAAAATTCCAGGATCTGGATCAGTCGTGGTGATTGCAAATCATGCTTTTGGGGGTGCTGACGCGATTGCGTTAACTGGACTATGTGCTGCGCAGAGATCCGATACAAAAGTATTAGCAAATGCGATGAGCTCGGATTTACCGGGTACATCTGGCTGGACAATCCCGCTTCACATCATGGGAGAAGATGGCGCAGTAAAAATGAATCGCCATGCTATGAAGGCTTCTCTAGATCACCTTAATGATGAAGGGTTGCTAGTTGTGTTTCCAGCTGGAGCTGTCTCCAGATGGCGAAATGACTTGGGCAGGGTAGCTGACCCCGAGTGGTCTACCCATGTAGCAAGACTTGCTCAAAAAGCATACTCACCAGTTCTACCTGTCCGGTTTTTTGGTAAAAATCCGATATGGTTCGAATTGCTAGGCGTTTTAAATCCAATCCTGAGATCCTCTTTGATCGTTAGGGCTTTCCTAACCATGAAGGGAAAGCCTGTGATATTTCGTGCAGGGGATCTGATAGAATCAGCTGATAAGCGCTTCAAGAAACCTAGTAATACCATTACCCAAAGCCTAAGGAGTGCTGTGGAATCTATAGATGAGCCCTACTAGCTCAAGATTTCCAATTGAAAATACGTTTATCTTGCCGTGATCGTTTACTTTGTGCATGGTGGAGAAGATGCGAAGAAAAATAGCATTACGTTCCGTCAACACTGCACGATTAGTCTATTTGCTGATTTGTGAGTTGGCTGGTGCAGCGATAGCAAACCACGTCGGAGGACCTGACAAGATTTGGGTCGGTATTGTTGTTGGTTTATTTGTGGCGGCATTTTTCATTTTGGTAGAATCGTTGATGAAGCAATTTACCTTGCGAGGTTTTTCAAATGCTACAGTTGGACTGCTTATCGGGGTGTTTTGTGCATGGTTGTTAAGTCGTGGGGTTATGACTTTGATTGAGGCCACACTATCATCCGAAATTGAGCAAATTGATGCATTGGTGTTAGCCATTCACGTCACACTGTATTCTAGTCTGGGCTTTTTAGGTGCAGTGCTAGCATTGCGCAGCGGAGGCGATGATTTTTCTCTGCTTATCCCGTACGTGCGCTTCCACAAGGAATCAACGCCTGGCCCGCCGTTATTGATGGATACCCATGTGATTACCGATAGTCGCTTACACGGAATCTTAAGTGCGGGTTTTCTGGAAGGAAATTTAATTATACCGCGGTTCGTACTCGAAGAGCTTCACATCATGGCAAACTCACCTTCTACTTCTCGCCGGGCAAGAGGACAACGTGGGCTTGAGAGTTTGGAGCGACTTCAGAAAAATGATGCATATCGCATCACGATTCATGACGCGGAGTCTGAGCGGGGCAGCGAAACTCATGATGCCCGTTTGATGCACGCTTGCCGCTTATTGAATGCACGGCTGCTAACCACAGACGAGAATCTTACCAAAGCGGCGAGGCTTCAAGGTGTCACCGTGCTCAATATCAACGACCTCAATCAGGCGCTGAAGCCAAAAATCGCTGTAGGTGAGCGTATCCGGCTGCCTTTGGTTCGTGCAGGAAAGGATGAGCACCAAGCAGTGGGTTATCTTCCTGATGGATCCATGATTGTGGTGAATAATGCCGCAAATAAAATTAATACGACCCAGGACGTTACTGTGATTAGCACATTGGAAACCGAAGCCGGCACGATGGTTTTTGCCGAGTTGTTCGAACGCGAGGAATAAAATTTCATTCTAAACATCGTATAGAGATATGAATAAGCTAATCGATGCTAACCTTCATTTTCTCCAACAAGCTTCTGACTTGGCAGACCGGATCAATGATAGTTGTTATGCTCGTAGTGAGCCAGGGTTTTATAACTCTAGCATCGGTGCCCACCTGAGACACTGTCTTGAGCATTATGAGGCATTCGCAGCAGGTCTCGAGCGGGGTGAAATAGACTACGATGCACGAGAACGAAACCAATCTGTGGAGACAGAAACAGCAGCAGCGCGTGAGAGAATTGTTTTTCTAACTGATTTTTTTAACAAGCTCAAAGAAGTGGCGGGCGGTCAACCTGTTAGCCAGACGTTAAATATAAAGATGGATTGTGGTGAAGACCGCGTCAATGACCTTTGTGGTCAGTGGCAAGCGTCTACACTAGGTCGAGAACTTCAGTTTTTAGTAAGCCATACGGTGCACCATTTTGCTATGATCAGAAGTTTGTGCGTCGGTAACGATACCGAAATTTGTAAGACCTTCGGCGTCGCCCCCTCTACGCTTAAGCACCGAGAGTTGCTCAAAACTAACACCGCATAGGCGAAAATATGACCCGCTTGAATACATCGATAGATTCAATAGTGCCGAAAATTTAATCTATTTAGAGTATGGCGTGAACTAGGATACCTCTTGGGCATGAAAACAAAAACCACAGATCCTGCCTCTTCAGATACAGAGAGAACAAAACCTAAGCCTACGCAAAAGATGGAGTCATGGAAGCCGATCGCAGAGCCAGCTGATCCTGCTGCGGTTAGATCGGAGGTCGAAGGCATAGCACAGAACGCTCGAGAGTCTGGAGGAGGACCCTTAGCTAAACAGGGTGGATTTGAGGTCTACCTCTCAGGCTCAGAATCAATACCTGCTGTCATGCATGAAATCGGGAGGTTACGCGAAACCTGTTTTCGCGAGGTGGGCGAGGGTACAGGTAAACCGCTCGATCTTGATGAATTCGATAATCATTATTTGCATCTCATCCTATGGGATCCAAAAGAAGGAAGGGTGGCTGGGGGATATCGAATGGGTCGTACTGATACTATCATGGCAGAATTTGGTGCCGAAGGCTTGGTGACAGCCTCCTTCTTTGATTTTGAAAAACCATTTCTTGATTTTCTAAATCCGGGACTTGAGCTTGGGAGGGCATTTGTTGCATCAGACTATCAGAAGTCGATCTATCCGCTCGCTCTCATGTGGAAAGGTGTAGGATCATTCTTAGTGCGTTACCCTAGGTATCATAAGCTGTTTGGGTGCGTCAGCATCAGTGATGACTACACGCGCATTTCTCAAGATATCATGGTTCGATATATGCGTGGCTCACACACCCACAGTGAGCTTGCTCGCTGGGTACACCCCCAGAACGCTTATCCCGATTTGCCCAAGGAGGGAATTAGTAGTCGCCTAGAAAATATCGAACAGGTGTCTGCTGCTATCGCAAACTCTGAACCTGACGGCAAAGGTGTGCCTGTTCTGCTTCGTCAATATTTGAAACTCAACGCGACATTGTTAGAATTTAATGTTGACCCCTTGTTTAATAATTCTCTCGATTGTTTAGTTCTCGTTGACATGCAGCAGGCTCCCCTGAAGATGCTGCAGCGTTACCTTGGAGAAGACGGCTGCAAAGCAATGGGTAGATAGCACTTTATGTACGAAAGAGAGCAATCAAAGCGGTTAGGCTATGGCGTTTTTCTCCTAGTCTTGCTATATCCGACGATTGCTAGCGCAAATATGGGTACGCCATTGATGTGGTCCAGCGGTTTCCACCTGCTTTTTGGCAATGCTCTGATCGGTATCATTGAAGGAAGAATTCTTGGGAGGCGATACCTAAAGGGTTATCTAAAACCAGCGACAGTCATGGTGATTGCCAATTATGTCTCTGCATGGCTTGGCTATTTTTTCCTGATTAGGTGGCTTTCTAATCATAACGACTTAACCATAGAAAACCTAAGAATGTCTATGCTTGGGCTCTTTTTTCTAGCGTTCTTGATTACGCTGATCATCGAATACCCTTTTGTCTGGTGGATGCTCAACAAAACAAAAGCATCGTGGGTGAAAATAGCTAAAGCGACGCTATTGGTGAATATTGTTACCTATACGATGATGTTTCTATGGTATTGGATGCTAAGTGGAACCAGCATGATTACTCGATTAGATCATGTCCCTTTAGTCGAGGCGCGACCGCCAGCTGGATATGATTTATATTATATCGATCCAGCGGGGAAACGTGTTCTTTGTTTCGACATGGCGACCGGGAAAGAGCGTCAAGTCGCGGAGATAGATGTTAGCGTCAAGTCGAGCCGCCTTATCTATAAACCGAATAGCGGCATGTTAGATCTTCAATTATGGACAGCTCCCAAAGACCGCACAAGCGAGGTGGACACGAAATTGCTTAAGTCGGGAATAGCTACAGAGCCGCTAACGCACCAGGAAGAATCATCAGAAGAACATAAGAATCCTGTGAGGGTTACTTGGTTTAATATAGGAAAAGCAAAGTGTTTGGCACATGACAGTGAATGGGAGTTTACTACCGGTTTTTGGCCAGTTCAGGGAATTAGCGGAAAGATGAAGGGTAGAGATGAAAAGCGTGTGCGTTATGCGCTTGCGACGCCATTTGTATCTTGGGCTGCACGAAGCGCTCATCATCTTGATGGTGAGCTAGTTGTCTTTCAGTTAGGTGATGACCAAATTTGTTTGTTAGATCCTATACAGGAAAATATTACGCTTCTTGCTCGCGGGGGTGCCTTGCTGGTGGTAGAAAAAATCAAGTGAAACCAGATCAGACCGGAAAGGCATACGACGGTATTGCGTCGTGGTGGCGGGGGCAACATGGCGCATCGATTTACGGCATCGAACAGCTCAAGCGCGCCATTGGCTGGGTTTCTAACAAAGGAACCGCTATAGATGTGGGCTGCGGCAGCAGTGGAAGGTTTATCCGTGTGTTATTGGACTCTGGTTTTCGAGTTGAGGGTATCGATGTATCCAAGGAAATGATTACACAAGCTCGCGAGCTACACCCGCAGTGTGCGTTTGAAGTAGCAGACGTGGCGGCGTGGGAGCCGAATAAAATGTATGACCTGGTATGCGCATGGGACAGCACGTTTCATTTACCCTTAGACCTTCAGGAGAGTGCCCTTCACACCATGTGTGATGCCCTCACTCCAGGCGGGGTGCTTATTTTCAGTTGTGGAGGCAACCTTGATGGCGTTGATGGTGCGGGCGAGGTCACAGGGAGCTTTCAGGGAAAGGATTTCGAATATAGCACTTTGGGAGTGGCTGAGTTTTTGCGTTTGTTGCAGATATTCAAACTGACAGTCAGGCATGTGGAATACGATCGGGGTCCAACTGAGCCGCACGTTTACATTATTGCTCAGCGGCCAGCCTGAAAATTCTGGAAAATATATCCTAGAATTTCCAGTTTGAACTATCTAGCATCGCAGCATGGCATGGAAATTACATAACGCGATGTGGCCGGGGCTCGTTGGCAAGGAAGAGGGCAGTGATCAGCCGCCGATTTCTCTCGAAAAAATGATCGATCTCACGGTTCAGAGCGATGCGGGCGGAAGAAAATATGACGGCATCGACCTTTTTCTCTTTTTCCCTCACCTGGACATTGATGCAAGCGATGACGACATCCGGAAATTTGCCGATGACGTGGCTGCCAAGGGGCTTAAAATTGGCTCTGTTGTCGCCCCCATCTGGCAGGAAACCGGCGGTGGCAGCGCGATGGGTGATCAAGCGGCTCGTGACAGATTTGTGGGAGCGGTCAAAAAAGCTTGCCGATACACCACCATCCTCCGTGAGCACGGTGTGAGATCTTATGGTTCAATACGTATCGATTCCGCCACGGGCGTCGAGGAGTGGTCCGATAACCCCGCTGCCAATACCCGGCTGATGGCTCAGACGTTTCAGGAATGCGGTAAGGTGGCAGCCGATCACGATGAGGTGCTTGTCGCTGAGGGTGAAATCTGCTGGGGCGGCATGCACTCGTGGAAAGACATGCTCGATCTGCTTGAGGAGACAGGAATGCCAGATCGCGTTGGCTTTCAGGCCGACCTCGCACACACCTATCTCTATTTGCTCGGCTACAATGCGGAGCAACACGCGCTTCTTAAGGAGCCACACACCGATGATGAGTTTTGGGCAGCCTACAAAACCATGACTGATAAACTGCGCCCGTGGACGTATGATTTTCACGTCGCACAAAACGATGGTTCAGTCCACGGCACGGGTGCGCACGACAAGACAGGTCGCCATTGCCCTGCGGACGACCCGAATGGTCGGCTCGACATCACCAAGTGCTCCGGCTACTGGCTGCTTGATGAAAACGGGAAACCGCGCCCGGAGATCAAACACCTCTGCTGGGATGGCTGTATGTTCCCGAACGCGACTCTTGAAAAACAATCGACATGGGACACCATCCTCCAGGCCATGGTGGACGTGGACACCGCGCACTCTGGTAACTAATCACTGAAAAATATTATGAAAATTGGAATGAACATGCACCTCTGGTCGACGAATGTCACCGAGGAGCACTTTGCAGATATTGAGGCACTCAAGGAAATCGGTTACGATGGCATTGAGATCTTTCTCGCCGAACCAGACCGGGC
>JBGCEU010000197.1:0-4184 GCA_045106535.1 Akkermansiaceae bacterium
GGAGTGGCGTCGCCTCGCGAGGGGATGGCGTATGTTGTGGTTGGTAAGGATGCGGGGAAAAACCAGCTTATTGTGGGGTGGGATCAGCCGAAAACGCCGGGGCTTTATGTGCAGAAATGCACTGTCGGAGCAGTTAGCTGGGTGAACAAGCCGATCACTTCAGTCTGCAAAGTGGAGGCGCAGCCACGCTACCGTGCGAAGAGTGAACCGGTGACCGTGACCCCTATGGATGACGGTAAGCTTGCGCTGGAGTTCGTCCGGCCACAGCGCGCCATCACTCCTGGGCAAATCTGCGCCTTTTATGATGGCGGAACCCTGTTAGGTGGTGGGGTGTTTGAAACCGTTGAGTAGCCCACTACCAGAACAGCATACCCACGGCATGTAGGGTGATACCTACCAGCCCGCCGATGAGGGTGCCGTTGATGCGGATGAACTGGAGGTCGGGGCCGACTTGTTGCTCTAGCTTGAGCATCAGCGTATTTGCGTCCCATTCCTCGATCGTTTCGCGGATCATTGTTTCGAGGTGCTCACCGTGTTTGTCGAGGATCTGGCCGATGGCGTCCGTGAGGATATTTTCGATGTTGTTAGCCATCTCCGGATCGTTCTCAAGTGCTTGGCCGGCGGCGATGATGATGTGGGCGAGGTGCTTTTCTGTGACGGGTGAGTCTGCGCTCAAGTCATGTTCAAGAGCGTCGCGCAGCTGGGACCAGATTTTGATGCCGAGTTGGTTGTTGTTGGTGTCATCCAGCCAAGTGTTGAGGATCGACTGCAGCTGCTCACGCAGTGCAGTGTTCGTGCCTAACTGGTTTTTTGCAGCGGCGAGTTGTTCTTCAATGGTTTCCCACAATGGCTCATCGGCATTTTGACTGGCGGCGAGCAGTTGACTGCCAATGCTGCCGGTGGTTCGGCTGGAGAAATCTTCCGCGACAGCGCGTGAAACCCGACCTAACAACGGAACTTTACTCAGCGGCGCTTTGTTGCCGGCGGCGGACTCTATCTTCTCTTTGTTGGCCTCTAGCGTGTGTGCCATCTGTGCGAGAAGAGGCGCGAGAACTTTACGGCCTCGTTGGCCATCGAGTAGCCAGTTGATGAGCTTTTCCAGTCCGTTTGCTGGATCGAGCTGGCGGAGCTGCCCAATGATTTTTGAGCTGATCCGGTGGTGGGCGTTATTTTTTTCCAGAGCATCAAGCCCTGTGGGAACGATGCCGAGAGCGCGGGCTGCGAGCAGCTCAGCCTTCTCGGGGCGAGTCAGCCACGTGGCAAGTAGGCGAATAATCTTAAGCTCTTTGATCTGCTTGCAGATGCGCTCGGAGGTGAGAAAATTCCCCCGGACAAACTGCGCGAGTGCTTGGCCGATGCGGTCTTTTTCCCGTGGAATGACGGCAGTGTGCGGAATTGGTAAACCGAGCGGATGCCGGAAGAGAGCGGTGACGGCAAACCAATCAGCAAGCCCACCCACCATGCCGGCCTCGGCAAATGCCTTGACCCACTCGAGCCACGGCCACTCGTGCTGATAGCTGCGCGAGATGACGTAGAGCACAGCCATCAGAGCAAGGAGTGAACCTGCGGCAAGACGCGTGCGTTTTAGGCGAGGGTTCGAGCTGCTTACCATACTAAAGGATTATCAAAATTGGGCGGTAAATTGCAACTGTCAAGGTAGTCACATGATACCTCTTGCCCGTTTGATGCGTTGGGGGCTAAATACGGGTATGAAGGTTGCCGTGTTTTCTACCAAACCCCATGACGAAGAATTTCTGCCTGCCGGAATGCCGGAAATTTCTCATGAATTTGTCTTTTTCCAGAATCAGCTCAGGGCGGAAACAGCATCGCTAGCGGAGGGATGCGATGCCGTTTGCGTGTTTGTGAATGATGATCTGTCAGCTGATTGCCAGGAGAAACTGAAGGAAATGGGCATCCGGCTGATTGTGCTGCGCTGTGCTGGATTCAATAATGTTGATCTCCAAGCTGCCAACGATCTAGGCATGGTTGTTCTGCGTGTGCCTGAGTATTCGCCTTACGCTGTGGCTGAGTATGCTCTCGCTATGCTGATGACACTCAATCGGCATATTCACAAAGCCTACTCAAGAGTGCGTGACGGTAATTTTGCACTCAAGGGGTTGATGGGTTTTGATTTGCATGGGAAAACAGTCGCCGTCATTGGCACTGGAAAAATAGGAATCGTATTCTGCCGTATCCTTGCTGGTTTTGGGGTGAAGATACTGGCGTATGATCCGGTTCCTAACAGTGAGTTGGAATCTTTGGGTGTGCAGTATCGCGCTCTTGAAGAGCTGTGGCAGGAGGCGGATGTGATATCGCTGCACTGTCCTCTAACACCTGAAACTTGCCACCTCATCGATGACGCGTCTCTGGAGCTTTGTAAAAACGGCGTCTTTCTGGTGAATACCTCGCGCGGTGGATTGGTGGATACCGCTGCTGCTGTGAAACATCTCAAGGGTGGAAAAATCGGTGGCCTTGCACTGGACGTCTATGAAGAGGAGGCGGGTTTGTTTTTTGAGAACCTATCCGATGAAGTGATTGCCGATGACATGCTGATGCGGCTCACCACGTTCTCGAATGTATTGATCACCTCGCACCAGGCGTTTTTCACCCGTGAAGCATTGGAGAGAATTGCTTCTGTAACGATTGGGAACTTGAGTGCGTTCGAGCGTGGAGACAAAACATTCGAGAATCAGGTCACTTGATGAGTTCGGGTTTTTTGATTTCATCATCGGTTAGAAACCGACTCTCACCCGGCTGCAAAGCGGGATCTAGCAGAATAGTACCGATGCGTTCACGGTGCAGTGAGGTGACGCGGTTTCCCACCGCATGGAACATTCTTTTTACCTGATGGTATCGACCTTCGTAGATGGTTAGGCGCGCCGTTTTCTCATCCAGAATTTCCAGATCCGCTGGTTGGGTTGTCAGATCCTCGTAGGCGAAATAGATGCCGTTTTTAAAGTGCTCGACCGTGTCTTTAGCAATCGGGTCTGCCGTGGTGATGAGGTAGGTTTTTGGCACGCCCTCTTTGGGTTCGGTGAGCGCGCGCGACCACTTGCCATCGTTTGTTAGAATGAGGAGGCCTGTGCTTGCGCGGTCGAGTCGTCCCGCGATGTGTAGTGTCTGAGGCACATCAATAAGCTCCATCACGGTGGGGTGTTCTGGGTCGGTGGTGGCGCTCAGGTAGCCAGAGGGTTTATTGAGCATCATGTAGATCGGCTGCTCGTGTTGCAGTGCTTTTCCATCCAAGTCTACGCGCGTGAATGTTCCTATTTCCCGTTGGCTATCTTTTTCAATGTGTCCGTCAACGGTCACTCGTCCCGCCGCGAGAATCAGGCGCACCTCCTTGCTCCCTTTGCGGGTGGCGTGGTAGAGGAATCGCGAGAGTTTCATAGGTGGCGTTGTCTTGACTTGGATTATAGAATGTTGATCATCATTGACATGAAAAAACCACTGCTCGCCGCCGTTCCCGCCCTGATTTTTTTAACTGCTTCCTGTGATCCCAATGCTGGGAAAAAAAATAATGAGCCAATCGCTGAACAAGCACCTGTAGCCATGAAAGCCGTGGCAGGGGTGAACAGCACACTCTCTGGGCCACGCGAAATTATGAGAGCGAAAGTCGATGGCAAGGAGGTAATGGCGGTGCTGACCTGGCGACCCTATGACGCGGCGAAAGATGCCTCCGTTTCCAAATGGTATGGCGACATGGGAACTCCGCCACCGAAATTTGTGGTCGATTCGCTGATTATTTCTATAGATGGCAGAGGCACCATTGTGCCGCGTTCCAAATATGGTTACCTGAGTTCTCAATGGCAAAATGCCGCCAAACATCTGGGGCTTGTCACCCAAGGTAAAAACCTCTGCGTTTATGTCAACGTAGGCGATGGTGCTGAGGCGTGGACAGCCAGCTACGTCATCAATCCATCTACGGGTAGCCTCGTTTCTCATCAGATTCAAGCTGGAGCGGAGTTCCATAATCAAATCCGATGAGTGCTGCCGCTCGCCAACCCACCAACTTTGAGCAGCGTGTTTATGACATGCTTGGCAAGATCCCCCGTGGTAAGGTAGTGACCTACGCGGAAATGGCGCGAGTCCTTGACTGTGGCTCAGCTCAAGCCATCGGTCAGGCATTGAAAAGAAATCCTTATGCTCCAGAAGTAGCATGCCACCGCGTGATTAAAACTGAT
>JBGCEU010000198.1:0-3976 GCA_045106535.1 Akkermansiaceae bacterium
GCAGTCGTTCGGTTCCGGCGGCTATTTCCAATCGGCTGTCGACAACCTGCTACCCGTTTCCATGGAGCTGAAAAACGAGCATCGCAAGCTCTCAGTCGCCATGGCCGTGGTGATGGATCGTTCGGGATCGATGTCGATGTCCGCAGGCGGAGGAAAGACCAAAATGGATCTAGCGAACACGGGTGCAGCTCGAGCGGTCGAGCTGTTAGGCATCATGGATCAGGTGTGCGTATTCGCGGTCGATAGCGAGCCTTACAAGATCGTCCCCCTCACCCAGATCAAGCAGGACAAGAACAAGATCATCGGCAAGATACGCCGCATCCGCTCCCAGGGAGGTGGCATCTATGTTTACACAGGATTACAGGCGGCGTGGAAAGAGCTGAAAAAATCGAGCGCCGGCACACGGCATGTGATTTTGTTTTCCGATGCAGCCGACTCCGAGGAACCCGGAAAATACAAGCAGCTTATCGAAGAGATGAAAAAAGGTGGCTGCACGATTTCTGTCATTGGACTTGGCACCCCGAAGGATACTGACGCCGCATTCCTGAAGGACATCGCCAAGCGCGGTAAGGGGCGTTGTTTTTTCACCACTCGCCCCGCCGAGATTCCGAGGCTCTTTGCGCAGGAAACGGTGACTATCGCGCGGTCGGCATTTGTCACAGATCCCGTAGGCACTAAACCCACGGGCAAGTGGAGTGAGATCTCCGCCAAACCATTCGCATGGTTAGGTGCTGCGGACGGGTATAACCTCTCCTACGCCAGACCTGACGCTACTACTTCGCTGGTTAGCACGGATGAATATCTCGCCCCGCTGGTGGCGCACGCGCGACGAGGTATCGGGCGCACCGCAGCGGTTTCATTTCCGTTAGGCGGTAAGTATTCGGAAAAAATCCGGGCATGGCCTCAGTATGGCGACTTCGTGCAGACACTGACCCAGTGGCTGATGGGGGACAAATTACCACCGGGCATCGGACTTCGCCATCGGCTTGAAGGCACGCGCCTGACCATCGACCTGCTATACGACACCGACGCTTGGGCGGAGAAATTCGCCATCCAGCCGCCACGCATCAAACTGCTCGACGGTGAGGCATCCGGCACTCCTTACGAAGTGGCATGGAAACGCATTGCGCCCGGCAGGTTCTCACTCACCCGTGACTTGGAGGAAGGAACGCTAGTGCGCGGAGCGATTCAAACTGGAGAGCATGCGATTCCTTTTGGCCCAATCATCGTGGGATCCAGCACTGAGTGGGCCTTTGATCCTGACCGACTCTCCGAGCTACGCTCTGTGTCAGCCCAAACTGGTGGCCGCGAGCTACTCGATCTTTCCCAAGCATGGCTGAGGCCACCTATGATTCATAGTGCTGACCTCAGAATTCCACTCGCCATCGCGGCACTTGTTCTTATTTTGTTAGATGCACTCATCACTCGCACGGGCTGGAAGCTTCCCTTGCCAGCACGCGCGCCTAACAAGGTTTCCAAAGTAAAACCTGAAAAGGCAGCCTCTTCCGCAACGGCTGAAATCCCAGTCGATCACGGGCAGACCGCTCCCACCACTCAAGCCACGCCACCAGACACCGGAAAGCCGACCTTACCAGCACAGCCAACGCCTGCCAAAGCTAAGGACAAAACAGAAACAAAACGTAGTTCGAGGTTCGACCGTGCAAAACGCCGGAAGTGATCTATATTCATGCGGAGACACGGCAATGAGCCGTGAATAAGCCCATGAATAACAAACGCCCAATCGCATTGACCATTGCCGGATCTGACTGCTCAGCAGGAGCTGGTATTCAGGCAGATTTAAAAACTTTTTTACAACACGGCGTTCATGGCCTGAGCGCAGTGACCAGTGTGGTGGCGGAATCCCCTCTCGAAGTTCGCCAAGTCTCGCCCGTATCTGTTCCCCTACTACAGGATCAAATCCAAATACTGTTAGAAACCTACCCGGTGGACGTCATTAAAATCGGGCTACTCCCCACGCGTGCTATCGTGATTGCCATTGCTGAGATTCTAAAAAATAGTTCTATCCCGTCGGTCATTGATCCCGTGATGGTGGCCTCCGCAGGCAGCTCCCTCGCGGATGATGAGGCAGCGCAAGCACTCTGCTATAGACTCTTGGGAGAAGCCACATTGGTGACCCCCAACATGCCAGAGGCCTCAGTTATTTTAAATAGAGCGATCTCCAAGGTTGAGGATCTCGAACCTGCGGCAAAAGAAATTGCAGAAAGATACAGTACGTCATGTCTAATCAAAGGCGGTCATCTCTCTGGGAATGCAGAACGGCTCGATGTCCTATGGCACGATGGAAAGGCACATCATTTCCGCCACCCTGCAGCCGATCTTCCTGACGGGATTCACGGCACTGGATGCACCTTATCATCCGCCATCGCCGCAAATATGGCTCTTGATCAAGCCACAGAACTCGCTGTCGAGTCAGGTATCAATTACGTGCAGAAACTTATCGCAAACTCTTACGCATGGGAAAAACAAGGGCAGCCCGTTCACTGTCTGGGCTGGTAAGTTCAAAGATATCTGAAAATACTCGGCATACCGCCTACTTAGGTTGATTTTCTGTATGCTATTTTGTTCACTTAAGTTTGATATCAAATTTTCCTAATTACATACTGGGAAAATCAGTGAACAATAGCATGTCGGCCATGTCACAATCTTTGCGCGTGCATCATGAAGATCCACAGCTATCCTTTTTATTAATGAGTAACTCAAACGAATTTTTCTCGGCAACGACAGCCAGAATCAAAAAAATTGCACCCGCGAGCCTCACCCTTACAGCTTCTATCCTCCTCGTGTCCTGTAGTAATTTTGACGCCGCAAGCATCGTTAAAAAGCCTATAAAATCTGTGGCTAAATTGGTTCCCGACAAAATGCCCCGTCTGATACCCCAGCGCATACCGATCGCAGAAGTCAGAACTAAGGATTTAAAAAAGATGCCAACGGGAGCAGAAAAAGCTCTCGCGTTTGAGGAAAAGCGTAATCGCCGTAGATTTGTTTTTATCCCCGGCCTCTACAAGGCTCCCACTCTGCCAGATGAGCGAACTCTGCCGACTGATGCTGGTATTCTGCCGCCACTTCGGCGCAATCAACGATCGACTGACTGAAGCTATTTGGTCTGCATTGTAATCAAGCCATCCCAGTCGGCGGCGGGGTTTTCAGATTGGCTCAGCAGATCTGAATAAAAACGGATTACCCCTGCAAAATGTGATTGGTCGTCTAGCTTGTGAAGTTGTTCCCGAGCTATATCCCAATTACCAGATGTATATTCATGCACGAGCGATTGCATCACCTTGTTGTCTGCAGAATCGACTGATTTTGGCATACTTAACGAAACCCCACCCTCTCGCCCTTTCACACGCACCTTAGCGACTTCTATCCATGAATTGCCAGCATCTAATATTTCGGACACTTTGCCGGATATCATAAGATCGACCCCAAACGCCTTTGTCAGCCCTTCGATGCGTGACGCGAGATTCACAGCGTCTCCAATAACAGTAAAATCAGTGCGTTGGTCAGAACCTACTTCTCCTACGATAGCTTCACCATGGTGAATCCCGATACCAATCCTGAATGGAGGTAATCCTTCTTTCGCCCACCGCTTATTGAGTTCGCTGAGCTCACCTAACATCTCCTGAGCTGAATCGGCAGCCTGCTTGACCTGATTCGTAGAATCCGTCTCACCCAAAGCTCCCCACGTAGCCATAATGGCATCACCAATAAATTTATCCACCGTTCCTCCATGGCGGAAAATGACATCTACCATGCGCTCGAGATAGATATTCAACTGCGTCACTAACTCGCCCGCGTCCTGTTCTTCGGATCGACTCGTGAAACCGCGGATATCGGTGAATAGCACTGTAACGGCACGTCGGTTACCTTCCGCCGCCTTATAATAACCATCCGGCGCCCTAACAATAGCATCTGCCACATCTGGCGACATCGACCGGCGAAGGTGTCGGTGAAGATT
>JBGCEU010000199.1:0-7160 GCA_045106535.1 Akkermansiaceae bacterium
AAATTGCCTGCCAAAGTGCCTTGTCCGACAAGTTCCACAACTGCGTCGTCGCTTGGATCGAGAGTCGAATTGGGAGCCACCGAATCCGAATTTTTACTGACAAGCCATGCGAGGCGTAATTCATCTTTCCATCCACCACCAGCGAGGGAAGCCTGCGTATGGCGCAGGTCTTCATAAGCGCCAGGCCTAGAGTACGGTGAGCTGTTAGCACCAGTACTGGGAGCTTTCCCAATCACGGGCCATTCCTGATCGCCTGACTTGTAGGTAGTTTTCCAGACACCAAGCCAGTTACGATTGGCTAGTTCCGTTCCTCCACTTTCCAGAATTGCAGCGCGTGCAGTGATCCGCTGGTCGGGCCCTGCATACTTCTGTAATTCACCGAGTGCCTGCATCAATGCCAGTCTGGCGTTCGCCTGCGCAATCGCTTGGTGACTGCTATTGCTCGCGCCTCGTTGTTCGATAGCGCTGAGTGACAACATTGCCAGTGCTATCAAAACAAGCAGTGTCATCACAGAAATCGTCGCAATGAGCGCAAAACCTGCTAGGTTTGCTTTCATTTTTCGATGATGATCGCGTGATTGCATCATTCAAATATATCGCTAGGAAGGATCGAAAACATGGCTCGTCTCATGCGTGAAAAGGTCATTTTTTGCTGCGTGTTATATGTTTTAAATATCTCATGTCCAGTGATGGCGGCAACCACAAAGTGAATACTTTTTTGTCACAATAACCATTAAACGTATGATTGATCGATTCAGCATCGCCAATGCAAGCAAAGCATGCAAAATCAGACCATGACGTATCTGGAAACAGCCAAACAGGCAGCGTGCCAAGCTGGAGCATTTCTTAAGGAACATTTTGGTCAGCCTCTTGATGTCGATGAGGAAAAGCACCACGACATCAAACTCGCACTAGATCGCGAAAGCCAAGACCTGATCACCCGGGTGCTGCTTGGTGAATTTCCTGATCACGCGCTCTATGGTGAGGAGGGCATCGCAGGAAACCAGGAAAGCGACTATCAGTGGATCGTCGATCCCATCGACGGCACGGTGAATTTTTATTACGGTATCCCCCACTACTGCGTGTCGATTGCACTACGGCATAAGGACGAACTGATCGTTGGGGTGATTTACGATCCAAGCATGGATGATCTCTGGGAAGTGGAAAAGGGATCTCCCGCCTTGCTGAATGGAAAACCTATTTCAGTGAGTCCACGGACGAAACTTGAAGAATCCGCCCTGTTCGTAGGCTGCGGTAAGGACGAAGCAACGCTCGCGACCGGGCTAGAGAGATTCAAACGCGCCTCAATCCGCGCCCGCAAGATGCGTATGATGGGCAGCGCAGCTCTCGGCATGGCATACATCGCCACCGGCCGACTCGACGCCTATGTGGAATCTACAATTTCACTCTGGGACATCGCAGCTGGGCAATTATTGTTAGAATCTGCAGGAGGGAAAATCACACTAAATGCAGTGGAGGGAAAAACTGATGTATGGTCGATCGTCGCCACGAATGGCAAGATCCCTATTGAGGAGATTCTTTGAGCACATGGAGCGCGGGATTGTAACCCGCATCAGGATTTGAACTTTGGTTGCTGCGGGTTACAGGCTCACACTTTAACTGCTCTCCCCTCACTTGCCTGGGAGTAATCTTCCTCACTCAGGCAGCAGGGATCCGCTGCGACCCAGTGCTCAGGCTCTATTTCCACCATCGAGAGATCCATACCGATTGTTTCCTTATACTTGGGATGGCTGATCCGATGACCAAAGGCGCTCCCCTTGGGAGGATTGATGGGTGAAGGTATTTCCCCCTCAAGTCGCGTATGATCTTTAGGAGCCGTTGGATCGGGCGTGGGGATCGCGGAGATAAGCGCCTTCGTGTAAGCGTGTTTGGGATTTTTGTAAATGGTGTCAGCATCTGCGAGTTCGACAATTTTGCCAAGATACATGACAGCCACTCGATCCGAGATGTGTTTCACGACAGCAAGATCGTGGGCAATGAATAGATAGGCGAGGTTCATATCCTCTTGCAGATCTAACAAAAGGTTGAGAACCTGACTCTGGACAGAAACATCAAGTGCTGAAACGGGCTCATCTAATACAATCAAATCCGGATTGAGTGCCAAGGCGCGAGCAATACCAATGCGCTGCCGTTGACCACCAGAAAACTCAAAAGAAAACCGCTGGGCGGCACTCTTTGGCATGCCTACGCGATCTAGTAACTGCTCCACCATATCTCGGCGTGTGGCTCGTGTGCCAATCCTCTGAACCTCGAGCGGTTCTGCAATAATCTGACCCACCGACAAGCGTGAGTTGAGTGATTCTGCGGGGTCTTGAAAAACCATCTGCATATTGCGGCGAATAGGGCGCAGTGCAGCTTGAGACATATGCGTGATGTCTGCGCCCTCAAACTCAATGTTCCCAGCCGTCGGGTTTAGCAGTCGGACAATACTCTTTCCTAGGGTGGATTTGCCACACCCAGATTCGCCGACCAAACCAAGAGTCTCACCACGCCCTACGTGGAGTGAAACGCCATCCACAGCTTTCACGGCAGCGACTTGCCTTGAGAAAACACCTCCTTTGACAGGGAAATGCATCTTCAGGTCACGTATTGCTAAAATAGGATCATTCATGGGTTCGGTGAAGATTCTTGATGCTGATTTCATCTACGCATTCCGGGCAAGCTTCTACCCAGTGATCCTTGGAAATTTCCACAAACGGCGCACGGCTTTTCAGTGTTTCTCCCTCGCGCTCCATTCTCTGACAAAAACGGCAACCGGTGACAAATTCCTGAATGGATGCTACCTGGCCTTCGATCGTATTCAGCTTTGACTTTCTAGGCGTGTCCAGCGTCGGGATCGCATTGAGCAATCCACGGGTATACGCATGTTGAGGCGATGCGTAAAGCTCCCTAACAGGCGCTCTCTCTACTACTCGGCCGGCATACATGACAACGACTTCATCACAATGCCCTGCTATCACACCCAGATCATGGGTAATAAGAATCGTCGACATCCCCATTTCGTTCTGAAGATCCTCCATGAGCTCAAGTATCTGTGACTGTACAGTGACATCTAGGGCGGTGGTCGGCTCATCCGCGATCAAAAGATCCGGCTTACATGCGAGAGCAATGGCGATAACGACCCTCTGACGCATTCCTCCGGATAGCTGGTGCGGATATTCCATGACTCGTCGCTCTGGTGCGGGGATGCCTACTTTTTCTAGCAAATCGACCGATTCCTTGAGCGCTTCTCGCTTGCTCATATCACGATGCAGGATGAGCGCTTCACTGATCTGCTTACCAATCCGGTGTACTGGGTTCAGTGCCGTCATTGGCTCTTGGAAAATAACGCCAATCTCACCACCGCGCACCTCATGCATGCGGTCGTGATCAGCTTTAGTCAGGTCTTCCCCCTTAAAAATAACCTCGCCCTCAAGCACATGACCCATCGGCTTAGGAAGCAAACCGACAATAGACATCGCAGTGACACTTTTCCCACATCCTGACTCACCAACGATGCCAACCGTCTTGCCTTTTGGCACACGGAATGAAACCCCATCCACCGCACGCAACCACTCTCCGTTTTCCATCCGGAAAGCCGTGATCAGGTCTTTGACTTCTAACACGTTGTCACTCACTGGAGACTCCTTCCTCCTCATCAGGCACCGGTGCTCTCAAGGTCGGGGCGCTATTATCATCTGGATCAGGCTTGGGTATTTCCAGCGTGGATTGACCCGCATCATCGGCGGTTGTTTCTGTTGACTTCACTTCTTTCGGTTCTGCATCGGGCACCTTGATTCCATCTTTAAATACATCGATCACTTTCTGCACCTCGGGAAATGTCTTACCCGATCGCATCGCTTGCAGCGTTTCCTTTCTCATCTCTTCATCAATCCAGAGAACGTAGCTTTCAAGGGGTTCGTAGATCACCGGAATATTGAATGGTGTGTTTTTAGTATCAGGCCAACGAACCCAGCGCCATGAACCGACCCGCACGTAATCAGTCATCCATGCAGGGGAAAACAATGCCTCATCACGCACAATTTGCTGAATTTCCCAGCTGAGTTTTTTTACTTCATCCGTTGTCCGTGCTTTACGAAGAGCTACGACGAGCTTGTCCATTTTTGGATCCGCATAGCTATTGATATTGTTAGTTTGTGGCTTTGGTTCGCCGTCTTGGTTAAGGGCGTTTTTAGAATAAAAATTCTGATAGTAGCGAGGAAAAGGTGGCGTTGTCCCCCACCCCCAGAGAGCCATGTCATGTTCCTTCTTCATGACTTTCTTGTAAAACACGGTCGCCTCCAAGCCATCACCACGCAGCTCCATACCTGCTTTTTTTGCCTCCTCCTTAAGAATGGCAACCACCTTGGGATAGTAGGCGACGCGTGCGTAGGACATATCGACCGCAAGGCGCGCGCCGGATGGCTTACGTAAAATACCATCTGAACCCTCCTCGGTGTAGCCCGCTTTGGCGAACAGCTCGCGTGCTTTAGCGGGAGAGAATTCACGTGCCTTGACGTTGGGATTAGTGAACTCTCCAAAACCCTGCCCCATGAGCTGCAGACGAGAATAGTCGCCTCGGAAAATAACATCGATGACCTTCTGCCAATTCAATGCATGGGCAATACCTCGTCGGGCATTAACATCTTTAAGTAACGGGCGGACTACATTCAGGTAAGCTCCACGTGGCACACGCGGGTACTGAGTATAAAACTTATACCGCTCAATGTAGCCATCGTATACGGGTTGAATCTCTGTTTTCTCATACCAAAGATTCGGTCGTGTTAGATAGTAAGCATCCAGCTGACCAGCTCGAAATAGCTCGAACGCTTTTGCGTCATCTCGAATCGTCGTGTAGGCAATTTTATCGGGGTTAAATCGATAACGGTAGTATTTTTTATCCTTAGCCCACCAATCCTTGGCACGTGTTAGCGTGATAGAAACACCTTTCCTGATGTCTTCATCCTTGACGAAATAAGCGCCGGTGGTTGGCGGTACTTTCCACTGATAGCGATCCACATAGTCCGGTCCATACTCATTATAGAAATGCGAAGCTGCAGGAATAAGCCCCGCAAAATAAGGCATGAGCGGTTTAGGATCGGGTAGTGTGATCGATACAAATCTGTCGCCATAAGTCGCGACCTGCGCAATTTGCTCCCTGAAATACTGTTTCCAGTACGGCTCCGAAACATTGTCCGAAACTCGTATGTAGATGTATGTCTGTAAATCACGCGCACGAACAGGCTCACCATCGTTAAATTTGGCATCAGGATCGATTTCGTAGTAAACCGTCCGACCATTCTTGGCTACTGCCCACTTGCGGGCGACGCCAGGTATGATTTTGTTAGTGAGCGGATGCAGCCCTACGAGAGCGACCTCAAGCTCATCGTAGAGCCGACTACGAAAGCTATTGTTAGCCTCTTTTCCAAACGGCCGAACCGTTGCCGGAAAATTCAATACGTAGAAATTAAAAACGCCTCCCTTCTTGGCTCTGGGATCACCTAACTCAGGTTCATCATTACCTGTTTGCCATTCAAGATCATCCGGGATGTCTGATTCTTGTTTTGCCATGAAGTAGTCCCCAAGGCTCTGCCTGAAATTGATTCGGTCTACCGCTAGTTGGCTTTCATCTATCGTATCCTGAAGACCTGTTTTTTCTTTTGGTGAGGCATCGGCAAGTTTTTCCTGCGCCTCTTTAATCTTCTTCTCGTGGACGGACTTTTGCTCAGCAAGCCAGCTATTGATATGCTTGTTGTATTTTGGAATGAACTCCTCCAATCCGAAACTGCGCTCGACTTCCTCCTCCTGATCACCACATGAGGTAAACCCGAAGGCGATTAACGCCCCCAGCAGACCGGATGTGATAAGTTTGATGTTCGGAATCATTACTTGTAGTAGGTGAATTTCTTAGGATCAAATGCTTCCCTAACCGCCTCACCAATAAAGGTGACTAAGATTAACAGGCAAACGAGACAGACGAAGGCCGAGCTCACCAGCCAAGGTGCGGAGATGTTCTGGAGACCATCCTTGAGCAGAGTTCCCCATGTAGCATACTTTGGAGGCAAACCGAACCCAAGGTAGTCAAGCGATGTCAGCCCTAAGATAAGCCCAGAGATAGAAAACGGCACGAGGGTCACGAGAATCGCTACAGCATTAGGCAGGATGTGCCTGAAAATAATACGTGGTGTCGAACAGCCGATCACACGGCTGGCTGCCACGTAGTCACGTGCCTTTTCCTTCAGTGCCGCAGTCCGCATCAGATACGTCATTCCCATCCAGCCGAAAACAACTAAAATCAGAATAATCACCCCTAACCCCGACTTTTCCTTGATCGATATAGGCACTGAGGAGCTGACAATAATGACCACAAACAAAAATGGTATGTTAGAAAAAATCTCAATCAGGCGCTGAACAAAAAGATCAAACACACCACCAAAGAATCCCATCAGCAAACCAATCGAGATTCCTAGTGCATAGATGGCTGGTATATAGAAAAACGATGCCTTGAAGTTCACTTGCAAGCCACCAAACAGATAAGCGAGCACATCGTATCCCTGCGGCGTAGTTCCCAATATGTGCTTCATGCGCCAGCTAGGAGGCGACGGCGCGTAGTAAATCTTACTCATCGGCGAGCTGTTCTTCACCAGAAATTTCTCCTTGGTTCCCTCTCCTGTGTATTTCTCTGAAACTAATTCCCCTTTGCTATACTCCGCTCCGTAAACCCTGACTCGGGTTTCATCCCAACCATCTGCTACACCCTCACGTAAACCCTGACGATATCGGTAGCGTAGATGCATTTTACCCGGGTCTTCGAGATCGTATACTTTTGTCGCCAGACCAGAAAATGGATCCATCGCATTGGGATGGTAAAGCAATCCGTCTTCACGAATTTCCAGTTCTAGGATAGGCACCGTTACCGTGTCCTGTGTCGGGGCGTAGGGAACTGGCGGCATGAGAATCCAATTATCAGAACCCTCTTTTTTGAAACCCTTCTTAAGTAGCCGGTAGTCGGGTTTTGACTCGGCGGCATCACCTGTTAGCCCAAAATGTTTTCCTTTGAAAATGACGCTGTTTCCTTCGCCATCAGTCTCGTAATATCGCTGCAGCGCCGGTGAGTAATAGCCCCCATCATACTTCATCAACAGAGGCTCGTTCCCCAC
>JBGCEU010000002.1:0-7855 GCA_045106535.1 Akkermansiaceae bacterium
TTGATCTGCTTGTAAATGGCGGTGCGTTTCGCAGGGTCCTTTTCGTTGAAATGTTGTTCGTAGAGCGCGGTTATTTGATCGAGGTGTGGCTTTTCCTTGGAGTAATCGAGTGTGCCCATCTTCTGCGTTCCTTTAAACAAGAGATGCTCGAGGTAGTGTGCGAGGCCCGTGCAATCGGATGGATCATTACGCCCGCCGGTGCGCACCGCGATCTCTGCGTAGAAGTGCGGTGCCTGCGAGTTCGGCGAGAGGTATACCGTCAGGCCGTTATCAAGCTGATAGACGGAGACCTGCATCGGGTCGTCACCGTGGATGAGCTTGGGTGCTGCATTCAGACACAGCGGGATAAAGGCGAGTAAAATGGCAAGAAGTCTCATGTTTTGAGTTGTATCAACAACCACGGTGCGGGCGCGAGGCTATTGTGAGTTTATTCTAGAGTCTTTCTTCGTACCGGAAAAGCGCTGGCAAGAAAAGCCGTGTTGCGCTATGTTTGCCCCATGGGCACGTCCGAAAAAGTCAGGGAACTGGCAGAGAGCTACCAAAAACTCAGTCACGAAGAGCGCCACCGCTTTGCTGAGCTTGTGGCTCCGGTTGATGCGGGTGAGGTCAGTGAGGAATGGCTTGCTGAGATCCGTAGCCGTGCCGATGACATTGATTCGGGCAAAGTAAAGCTGGTTGACGGGGAGGATTTCCTTCGGCGCTTCAAAGCTATCTAATGATGCTTGGGTTTCGACTACACCCCGAGGCTGATGCAGAGGGTATTGAGGCTGCACAGTATATTAGGGAAGACGATTCGTGTCAGGCTGAGCTATTCAAGGAAGCCCTGCTCAACGCCCTTGACTGGGCGCGTAGCCAGCCACTTATCTTTCGCTGTTTTGAAGACGATTTTCGTAAGGTGAAAGTAGGGAAATTCCGATATTCGCTTGTGTTTCGCATACGTGGCGATGAAGTCCAGATTCTTGCTGTGGCTCACATGAGCCGCAAACCCGGGTATTGGAAAGATCGTGCCAACAGCTGGGAAGAATAGGAACCATCCATTCTCTTCTTGTCGTGCGTGCCGGAGTGCCTAACGTGAAGTCGTGCAGCACCTGACTATTTCCGCCCTGAAGCAGACGACCGGAGACACTCCGTTGAGTGCGAGCTTTGATGTACAGCTTGAGCGCAAGGCGGAGCGGGAGACAAAGACGGGTAAGCCGTTTTACGAGATCACACTGGTCGATGGCACCGGCGACTTGAAACTCAAAGTCTGGGAAAACCGACCACAGTTCCGTGCCCTAGACGATATTGCTGACGGCACGCTGTTGCGTGTCAGTGGCGACTGGACACAGAACCAGTATGGTGTGGATTCGAACAAGTGGGACATGCGCCTGCTGAATGAGGGTGAGGCGAAAGAGTTTCTAGCAGGTGACGCGGAGACCTGTGCCCGACAAGATGCCGACTGGGTAGACATTCGGGAAATGACGACCGGCATCAGCGATCCGCGATTGCGTGAAATCTGTGCAGTTTTTTTCAACCAGTATGAAAAAAAATTCCGTCGTGCCGCAGCTGCGCGTAAGAACCACCATGCGCGGCGTGGCGGGCTTGTTGAGCATGTCGCTCAGATGATGCGGTCGGCACACGCGGTCTGCTCGGTCTACACCACCTTGAACCGCGACCTGCTCACGGCTGGTGTGTTGTTTCACGATTGCGGCAAGATGTGGGAGAATAATTACCCCGAGGCAGGATTCACCCAGCCATTTAATATGCATGGTGAAATGCTTGGGCACATCCCATTGGGTATCGAAACCGCGAACAAACTCTGGCGCGACATGATGGAAAGTGATGCCGCCAAAGAATGGAGCGAACTCGAACCAACTTCCGAAGATGTGCATCTGCATCTGCTGCACCTGATCGCCAGCCATCACGGTGCCTACGAGTGGGGTAGCCCGACGCTGCCACGCACGCCCGAAGCGATGGCGCTGCATTACATCGATAACATGGACGCCAAATACGAGATGATGCGTATGGGATACGAAAGTTCTCCCGAGTTAGCGCCCGGTATCCAGGAGCGGAAGTTCCCGCTGCCAGCCAGCCTGGTGAAGCCGTTAGGGCACTTTGATGCTCCCGAGGCGGAGGTGTCTGGGCCTGACGAGTTGTTCTGATCCTTCTTGCCAAACGTGAGATTGTTGGCAATCCTATCATCAACAACACGCGCGTGACCGGCCGACCAACGCACCCCAGAATCGTGGCCAAACAACTTCGTATCGTTCCTGACCCAGATCAGGCGCTCGACAAGCTCAGAGATGAGGAGCTTGTGGATCTGTGTAAACAGCAGTTGCCTCACGATCTGACGGCGTATCGAGAGCTGGTGAAGCGTTATGAGGGGCTGGTTTACAACATTTGTATGAAATTTCTTGGTAACCCGCAGGATGCCGAGGAAATCGCGCAGGACTCGCTTTTACAGGTGTTTCACAAGCTCCATCAGTTCCAAGGGAGGTCACAATTCAAGACCTGGCTGTATAAAATTGTGCACAATTTCTGCCGCAACCGCATCAGTAAGATTATACGGAAGCGTGAGGTGCAGGAAGCCTACGAGGAACATGCGAAGGAAGACCTTCCTGTATCGTCGTTTGGCGATGCCGATACCTCGGAAAAATCAGCCCGTATTCAAGAAGCACTCGACAAACTTAAGCTCAAGGAAAAGGAAATCATCATCTACAAATTTGTGTCCGGAATGACTCTGCAAGAGATTTCCGATATCACAGGTATTGGTGCATCCGCTGCCAAAATGCGCTACTACCGCGCCATGGAGGCGTTTAAAGAAGCCTACGAACGCACAGGAAAAGATCTCCCCGCCGCACTACCAGGCGAAACCACCGAATCATCATGAACCCGACAGATACCATGCCAATCGACGAGGCACAGATCCATCTTCTCTTTGAGGAGGCGGGGCTGATGGATGCTCCTGTGGTGGATCAGCGCCGGGTGGATGGTGTGATGGAGCGTGCGATGCATGAGAGTATCATCAAGGATACCAGCTCGTTTGTATTTCTTGGATTCCCTGCGGTTCTATCGGCAATGCTTGACGTGGCGTCTGGGAAGATCTCAAATAGCGACAGCGACTACCGCGCGTAAGTCGCTTGGATCCCCCAACCCCACAATTGAAAATATGAACTTGCTTGCTGCTGCTGATTTTTCCTTCCAGAGCTTTTTCGATCAAATCAAGGAAGCCCTGATGAAAATGGGTGAGGACTTCGCGAATTTCATCCCGAATATTCTGCTCGCTCTGGTTCTATTATTCCTTGGCTTTGTTTTTGCCAAAGTCATCGCAAAAGTAGTCAGCACAGGCTTCGCCAAACTAGGCCTGGACGGGCTTCTTGAGCGTGCAGGTATCACCGGCGTGCTTCAACGTGCTGGAATCAAGGCGGCGCCCGGCGCATTTCTCGCCAAGCTGTTCTTCTGGCTGGCGATGCTCTTTGTCATCAAGGTGGCAGCGACCCAGGCGAAGATTGATGATATTTCCAATATTATCATCGCGATCATTAATTTCATGCCGAATGCGATCACCGCGGCGCTGATCATGCTCGTCGGATTCATCGTGGCGGACATCATCAAGAATGCGGTGTTCAGCAGCCTCGATGCCGCAGGTCTTGAATACGCACGCACGCTCTCCAAGGTGGTGTTTGGCTTTATCTTTATCCTCGTGCTCACGGTGGCACTGGCAAAAATCAACATCCAGACCGAGCTGCTCAATGCCACGGTGATGATTCTGCTCGGCGCACTCGGTCTTGCTCTAGCGATTTCCATGGGGCTCGGCCTCAAGGGCATGGCACGTAATATCGTTTCCGGTGTCTACTCACGCGATATTTACAAGGTTGGCACGGAAATCGAATACGACGGCGAGGCGATGACCGTCTCTGGTGTCGGTCCTGTGACTACCAAGCTCAAGCGCGCCGACGGCGGCTTTGTGATTGTGCCGAACGAGAAGCTCATCTCTGAGCCGGTTCGAGGTCGGTCAGCCGAGTGAATGGTATGGAGTGCGGGTTTGCAACCCGCGGCAACTTAAGAGCACATCCTGATGCGGGTTGCAAACCCGCGCTCCATAGACTTCCTGCGGGCTCGGCTGTGGTTTCAGGAATTTTTTCACATTTGTTGTGACCCTTTATGCACTGACCCGACTCTCTTAGGGTGTTCCTTCGGGAACGTGCGTTGTTGTTCTCTTCCCTTCCTGGGAAGAGGCAAAGGGTGGGAGCCGGAGCAGTTCGGCTCCCGCCTACTGTTTTTGTCTGTCTCCCGCTGCACACTTGATACAGCGTAATCCAGAATTGCCTTTTTCTTGATTTTGGTTATGACACTTCGGAAAGACCCATGGAGTAATGGGAGAGGATTGGTACAACTGAGTGTGAAAAACCATGCTGTCGGCTTGCTGGCTGTTGGAACTCTCATTGTGGGCACACTTGTGCATAATGCATTGATCGGTTCCCTATATCAACATCGGCAAATTTTTTTCGTTAACTAACAACCCATAACCAAACTACATAATGAAACAATTACTCATATCAATTATAGCGCTAACGACCCTCGGCACTTCTCTGGCTCAGGCACAGGAAGCAACAAAACCTGCTGAAGAGCTTCTTGAACTAATTAAGTTCAAGCAAGTCATGACCGATGTCTCCAATGCGGGTTTCGCCCCATTCCTCAACAAGCTACGCAAACAAGGTTTCCCCGAGGCTGGTGTCAAAGAGGTTAAGGAGGCGGCTGAGGTTTACTTTGACCAAGTAGCATCAGATCCTGATTTGAAAAGTGAAATGACAAAACTCTACGAGAAAGAATTCACCACTGAAGAACTGAAGGAACTCGTGGCATTCTATCGCACTCCTCTGGGTCAAAAGGCACTGAACCGCCTTCCCGCCCTGACTCAGCAAGGTGCAAAGCTGGGTGAAAAATATGCATTGAAACATCAGGCAGGGTTCAAGGGGCAAATGACCCGCATCATGCAGAAATACAAACCCGCACAGGCTGGGGAACCCAAAGCCGATGGAGGTGAATAGAAATTAAAAAACCTCTAACAATATGAATTTACGAAACTGTGGCCTTGGAGCTTTTTTCTTCTTTGTAACCTCCCTGGGGGGTCAAGCTAAGGAAGAGGTCAAAGCTAATCTAAATGAGATCAAGCACCCAGTTAAGCCGATGCTGTGGAAAATTGAGGGCAATGGCCTCAAAAATGCGAGCTACCTGTTCGGCACACTTCACATTGCTGACCCGAGAGTCACGACCTTACACCCTCTTGCACAGCAGGCATTTGATGCCTCGCAAGCTGTGTATACTGAAGTCGATTTCTCGCCAGCGAAGCAGCTGGCTGCCGTTAAATTCTACCTGCGGGATGGAGACGAAACACTTGAGCAGCTTGTGGGGAAAGAAACTGTTATGGCTCTCGATGCTGAACTTAAGGCAATCAACGCCGCCTTGGGTGTCAAGCCCTTCAAGAAAATGAAAGTCTGGATGCTGGCATTCATGGTGCCGCAGATAGAAAGCCAACTAGGCGGTAAATTGCCACTTGATATGCAGTTGTGGCAAAGGGCAAATAAAGCAGGTAAAAAAACGGCGGCTCTTGAGACGTTTGAGGGGCAGCTTGGCCAGCTTGATAAACTGACAGCCGAGGAGCAAAAAGAGCTTCTTGTGATGACTCTTAAATTACTCAAGATAAGCCGAGAGAGAAAAGTTGATCCCTATCAGACAATTATTGATGCTTACCTGTTAGGCGATGAGGTCGCAATAGAAAAAGAGATGTCTAAGACTTCATTCATGGGTCTGAAAATGAATCCCGAGACAAATAAGAAACTTCTGAGCCTGCTGCTTGAAGGCCGTAATAAAGGTATGGCGAATACGATTCAGGAAACTCTCAAAAGCCTGGACGCAGAGACACATTTCTTTGCTGCGGGTGCCGCTCACTACATTGGCGATATGTCGGTAAACAAACTCCTACAGGATGCGGGGTACACGGTGACCCGAGTGCTGAAATAAACGCAGATAACCATGCCTAAGCCAGCTACACCCCACTCTCATTCACCGGAAGCTATCCGTGAAAGGCTGAGGGGTGAGCCAGGACAAAATTATCTCAAGGATTTCATCTATGGTGCCATCGATGGAGCTGTGACAACTTTTGCGGTTGTGGCATCAGTCGCGGCGACAGGGCTTTCCAGTGGAATCGTTATCATTCTTGGTCTCGCAAATCTGTTAGCCGATGGCTTTTCTATGGCGGCTGGCAATTTCCTTGGAACTCGAGCAGAAAACCAAAGCCGTGATAAAGCGATTCTTGAAGAAGAAAAGGAAATCGAATCCTTCCCCGAGGGCGAGCGTGAGGAGGTTCGGCAGATTTTTGCGGCCAAAGGATTTGAGGGAGAAGTGTTAGAGGAAATCGTCGAGGTCATTACCTCCGACAAGAAACGCTGGGTGGATACGATGATCACCGAGGAGCATGGGTTATCGCTCAGCACGCCATCGGCATGGAAAGCAGCAGGAGTGACCTATATGGCATTCATTCTCGTGGGTGCGATTCCATTGATTACCTACGTGCTGGAGTATTTTCTGCCTGGCACAGTGGGGGATCCGTTTTGGATGGCAGCGCTGCTTACAGGTGCCGCGTTTTTTATCGTCGGTGCGCTCAAGAGTCGCTTCGTCGGAAAATCCTGGGTGCTTGAGGGTATTGAGACTTTGTCTGTTGGTGCGCTTGCCGCAGGTATTGCCTACTGCATCGGCCTGCTACTCAAGCCACTTGTGAACGGCTAATAGCCGAGCCACGACCCAAGCCATTTTTCGGCCTCCTCGATAGTCCATCCCTTACGCTTAGCATAATCCTCAACCTGATCTTTCTGAAGATCGCTGATGGCAAAATACTTTGATTCAGGGTGCGAGAACAACAGTCCAGAAACCGCCGCTCCCGGATGCATGGCGCAGCTCTCGGTGAGCTCGACGCCTGTGGCTGGTGTGGCGTTTAACAGTCTGAATAGCGTTTCCTTTTCAGTGTGGTCAGGCTGAGCTGGGTAGCCGGGTGCTGGACGGATACCCTGGTATTTTTCTTTGATCAGCTCGTTGCTGTTAAATTCGTTAGGTCGTTCATACCCCCACGCCACACGCGCTCGGTGGTGGAGTAGCTCAGCAAAGGCTTCGGCGAGACGGTCGGCAATGGCTTGCACCATGATCGCGGAGTCGACCTCGTGTTTTTCACGAAGTTTTTCAGCCCACTCATCAGCCCCGTGGATACCCACGACGAATGCACCGACGTGATCTGTAGAAGAGCTTTTTAAGCTCTTGGCATTGGGTTCGAAGAGCTTGGAAAGCTCTTCTACGGGCGCGACGAAGTCGCTCAGCGCGACGTTAGGCTTGCCGCTAGTTTTTTCGGTCTGCTGGCGCAGGGTGTAGAAGGTGGCGTTGTGCTCGGGCAGGATGATGTCGTCTCCCTCGGCGTAGGCGGGGAAAAATCCATAAATGCCGCGCGCGGTGAACTTCTTCTCGGCGATGATTTCTTCGAGTAGTTCTTGCGCGTCCTCGTAGAGTTTCTGCGCGACTTCCGCTGCCTCGGCATTACGTGTTTTGAGCACTTTTTCCTCACGATCCCAGACGCCACGTAGCTCCCAGGCGTGGAAGAACGGTGTCCAGTCGATGTAATCCGCCAGCTCGCGGAGCGATTGGTTTTCAATGACACGTGTGCCAGTGAACTCAGGCTGGGGAGGGCAGTAGCTATCCCAATCGATGCTGAGTTTCTTTGAACGTGCGTCTTCGAGGCTGACAGTGGCCTTGTCCTTCTTGTTGAAATTGTCGCGTAGCTTTTGGTATTTATCCGTCGTGTCCGTGAGTAACTTTTCACGCTGTCCTT